>JBPEXB010000180.1:0-13165 GCA_052032125.1 Acidimicrobiia bacterium | reverse complement strand
GCCATCAGACCATCAGAGTCGAACGGCCCTATCCGCTGGAGCTCGGAGGTTTCTAGAGTTCCCCGGATGATGACGGAGCGGAAGATTCGCGTGCTGCTCGTCGACGACCACGAGGTCGTCCGGCAGGGCTTGCAGGCGATCATCGACGCCGAAGACGACATGGAGGTCGTCAGCGAGGCCGGCACAGCCGAGGAGTCCGTGCGGCGTGTGGGGTTCGACGACCCCGACGTCGTGATCATGGACGTCCAACTGCCGGACGGCACCGGCGTGGACGCCACCCGCGACATCCTCTCGCAGTGGCCGCACATCCGGGTCGTCATCCTCACCTCGTTCGCCGACGACGAGGCGCTCCACTCCGCCATCCTGGCCGGGGCCGCCGGGTACCTCCTGAAGCGCATCCGGCCCGCCGAGCTCATCGAGGGCATCCGCAAGGCGGCCGCAGGTGAGTCGTTGCTCGATCCGGAGCTCGTCGACATGGTGTTCAGGCGCCTCCGGGGTGAGGTCCCAGGTGATCCCCTGCTCGACCGCCTCAGCGCCCAGGAGCTCAAGGTGCTCAACCTGATCTCGGAGGGCAAGACCAACCGGGAGATCGCCGAGGAGTTGTACCTCGCCGAGAAGACGGTGAAGAACTACGTGTCGAACATGCTCGGCAAACTCGGGATGTCGCGGCGCGCAGAGGCGGCCGCCTACGCCGCCCGCCGGGCCGGGCGCAGCGGCGATCGCTTCCCAGCCGGCTCCTGGGACGAGCTCGAGCCTTCCTGACCGCTCCCACCGCCTCCCCGTCGACGTTGGCGGTGTCCCGCCCCCCTTTGGACCACTCGGCCCCACCCGGGGGGACTTTCGCGCCTACCTGGAGACCGCCCCGACCGGCACCGTGAGAGTGACTCGAGAGAGGAGTCGTCTCATGTCACTGATGAGCAAGGTCTTGGTGCCGCTCGACGGATCGAAGCTGGCGCACGAGGCGCTGGCGTCCGTGGAGACGGCCATCGGCCCCGATGACGAGGTCGTGCTGGTCACCACGGTCGATCCGGCGGTGACCCGTACCTTCGAGGACTTCGCCCACGCCGAGTCGATCTCGGTCTTCGAGGCGGTCGAGCGCTATCACGGTGACGTGATCGCCGAGCTGGCCGAGAAGGGTGTGAAGGCGCGCGGCCATTTCGTCGCCGATCCCGACGCCGCCGACGGCGTCCTTCGGGTCGCTCGACAGGAGTCGCCCACGATGTTGGTGATGACCAGCCATGGTCGGACCGGGCTGAAGAAACTGATGCTCGGCAGCGTCGCCGAGCGGATCTTGAGGGAGGTCGAGTGCCCGATTCTCATCGTTCCGATGCGGTGACCGCGCCGTCGCCGATGTCGTTCGGCTCTGAGATCCTCGTCCCGCTCGACGTGGGTGCCCGCGGCGAGCGGGCCGCCGAGCTGGGCGCCGACCTCGCCCGGACGACTGATGGCGCACTGTCGTTGGTGAGCGTGATCGCCGCCGCCGAAGAACTGGACATTCGGCGCAGCTACCTCGATCAAGTGGCGTCGTCACTCGCCGATCGGTCGGGCGGCCCCATTCGCACGGAGGTGCGGATCTGGCCGAGCATCGGGAGGTCGCTCGCCTCCCGGGTCACCGACGACACGACGGTGGTGATGGCCACGGCCGCCACCATGGCTCCCCATCAGGGGCACATCGGCTCGATCGGCGAGTCGATCGTGAGGGCCAGCCACCGTCCCACGGTGCTGGTCGGACCGAACGCCATGGCGTCGCTCGTGACCGGGCCGCGGCGTGTGGTCGTCCCGGTGGACGGCAGTGAGTTGTCGGAGCGGGCCCTGCTCCCCGCCGTGGAGGTGGCCCGCTGGCTGGCGGCACCGGTCTGGATCGTCACGGTGCTCACGCCTGACATGGAAGGGGCCGCCGCCGGGATGGGGATCGACCCTGCGGCCGAGACCGGCTACGTACGCCGGCTCGCCGCCGAGCTCCCGGAGGACATCGACGCCGAGTTCGAGGTGCTGCACCGGCGGGACATCGCCGAGGCGATCCTGGAGTTCGCCGGCGAGGACGGGGTGTGCGTGATGTCGAGCCACGGGCGCTCCGGGGTGGCCCGGCTCGCCCTCGGTTCGGTGACCGCGCAGGTGGTCCGCCACGCTCGCTGGCCCGCCGTCGTGATCCCGCCTGCCTGAGCCGACTGGAGACGCGTAAGATCGATCGTCCATGGACGTGGTGACCTCGACGACCCTCGCCGAGCTCCTGGAGCCGGGTCCTGCGCCGGCACTCTCCCTCTTCGTGCCCACCGCACCGCACTGGGACGGCGGCCGTGCGCTCATCCAGTTCCGCAACCTGCTGCGTGAGGCCGGCGAGGTGGCGAGGAGCGAGGGCTTCTCGGATGCCGACATCGCTTCTGTCGTCGCCCCGCTCGAGCAACTCGCCGACGATCAGCCCTGGTGGGCGGCCGGGGCCACCGGTGTCGCCGCCTTCAGCCGCCCGGGGCAGCACGATGCCCATCGACTTCCCGCCTCCTTCGCTCCCATGTGTCGCGTCGGCGCGGCATTCGCCGTCGCACCGCTGGTGCCCATCGCCGCCCGCGCCGAGACCTTCTTCGTCCTGGCGTTGAGCCCGAAGGTGGTGCGGGTGCTGAAGGCGACCGAGTTCGACGTCGAGGAGGTCGAGCTCGGCGAGCACGTGCCGGCCAGCCTCGAAGATGCTCTCCCATACGACGATCCCGAGCCGCAACTGCAGCTCCACCAGACCGGAGGCGGCGCGGGCAGCGCCATGTTCCACGGCCACGGGGCCGGCAAGGACGTCCGATCGGCCCGCCTGCGCCGGTTCCTTCGCATCGTCGATGACGGCGTGCCGGCGCTGGTGGACACCCAGCGCCCACTGGTGGTGGCCGGGCTCGCCGCCAACGTTGCCGAGTATCGGTCCCTGTCGCATCACCCGACGCTCATCGAAGCGCCGATTGGCAGCCCCGATCGCATGTCCTTGACCGATCTGCACGCCGCCACCGTGCCTCTGGCCGTCGAGTGGTTCACGGCGCGGCGCGAGGCAGAGCTCAAGTCGATCGCCGATGGTGGCCGGCCTGTGGCCTTCGGTGTGGCCGAGCTGGCGGAGGCGGCGCCGATTGGCCGGATCGACACGTTGTTCCTCTCGGAGGCGGCCCTGAACGGCGGGACGAGCGGTGACCCGGCGCAGGATCCGATCGAGCAGTTGATCGCCGAGACCAGCAAACACGGAGGCCGGGTCGTGCCGGCTCCCTCCGGGACGATCGACGACGAGGCGGCCGCCGTCCTCCGATACTGAGCCGCGCACGACGAATCCCCGGGGAGGGACCGGGGATTCGTGCGCTGGCGTCCGGCGGGAGGACCGGATGCTGTGAGTGGATTGTCAGGGCGAACTGCGCCCGCCGATGATCTACCCGGTCGGCGGGATCGCAAACCTCACATTTCGTTCTTGATCGGGCGGACGACGCGAGCGAGCGCACGCTCGACGAGCGAGAGGTCCTCCGTCTGCGAGAAGGGAAGGCTGCGTTCGACGTCCTCGTCGAAGTGCTCGGTCAAGGTCGACACGAGCGCCGGGTCGAGGACCAGCATCGCCACCTCCTCGTCCTTCACCACCGAGCGGCGGTTGATGTTGACCGAACCGAGCAGCGCCAGCTCGCCGTCCACCAGCACGGCCTTGACGTGCATCATCGTCGGTTGGTAGATCCACACCCGGATGCCGTGATCGATCAGCGGGACATACGAGTCCTTCGCCACGATCTCCGAGATGCGCTTGTCGATGTGCGGTCCCGGGACCAGGATGTCGATCTGGACACGCCGCCGCGTGGCGGCTTTCAGCGCCTCGATCAGCTCGTCGGTGGGGTTGAAGTAGGGCGTCTGGATGATGATCCGCTCCTCGGCCCCCGCCACCAGCGCCTCCAGGATGCGCTGGGCGTCGTTGACCCCGATCTGGGCGGAGCCGTCCACGATGCCGACGGCCTGATCGCCTCCCTCGTCCGGCCGGCGGACGGCGATGTCGGCCTCGTCGATGCGATGGCCCGTGTCCCTCCAGTCGGTGAGGAACGCTGCTCGCAATCCGAGCACGGCCGGGCCTTCGATGCGGAAATGGGTGTCGCGCCACTCTGACGGATCCTGGGCGTCCCCGTCCCACTCGTCGGCGATGCCGACGCCGCCGGTGAAGCCGATCTCGTCGTCGACGACGAGGATCTTGCGATGGGTGCGGTGATCGCTCTCCCAGACCTTCCAGCGGACCACCGGGCGGAACCGCTCGACGATGACCCCGGCTCCCTTCATCATCTCGATCGTCGCCTGCTTCATCGGGAGCGATCCGAAGCCGTCGAGCACGACGCGTACTCGCACGCCGTTGCGGGCACGCTCGGACAGGGCCTCGGCGAAGGTCGTGGCGATCGAGCCTTTCCAGTACACGAACGTGACGAAGTCGATCGACCGCTCGGCGTTGCGGATCGCCTCGAGCATCGCCGGGAAGATCTCCTTGCCGTTGCGCAGCACCTGAACGGTGTTGCCCTCGGTGAACACGTTGCCGAGCACCGACTCCACGGCCGTGCGCAGCCGATGCGGGGTCGCCTCGTCGGGCTCAGGGCGGAGTCGTTCGTCAATCATCGAGCGCCTCCCGCAATGCCTCGAGGTCGAGGTCGGGCTGGGGGTAGTCGAGATCCATGTCCTCGAACGTCTCCACGAGGATGGTGGCGATGGCCCAGTTGCGGTACCACTTGTGGTCGGCCGGGATGACGTACCAAGGAGCTTCGTCGGTCGTGGTGCGAGCGACCATCTCGCCGTAGGCCTGCCGGTAGGCATCCCACTTGCGGCGCGTGTCGATGTCGTCCTCGTTGAACTTCCACCGCTTGTCGTGGCGGCGCAGGCGGCGGAGGAAGCGCTCGCGCTGCTCGTCGTAGGAGAGGTTGAGCAGGCACTTGACGACGGTCACGCCACTCTCGGTCAGCTCCTCCTCGAAGGACAGGATGTCGTCGAAGCGCGAATCGATCTCGTCGCGGTCCTCGGAGCCCTCTGCCATCGGGACGATCACGTCCTCGTAGTGCGACCGGGCGAAGACACCCAGCGACCCGTGGGGCGGCACGGCATTGCGAATGCGCCAGAGGAAGTGGTGCTCGGCTTCCTCCTCGGTGGGCTCGGCGAACTCGGTGACCTTGACCCCCGCCGGGTTGACCCGATTGACCACGTGCTTGATCGTGCCGTTCTTTCCCGAGGCGTCGGTGCCCTGGAGGACCAGCAGCACGGCCCGGTCGGCGTGGGCGAACATCAGCTCGTGGAGGTCGAACAGCCGGTCGCCCAGGTCGTCCAAGGCGTCCTTGGCCTCGTCCTTCCCGTCGACCTCAGGATGATCGTCGGTGCGATAGGAGTCGAGGGTCAGGGTGCCGTCCACCGGCTGGGCTCGCAGCAGCTTGCGCAGGCTCATGAGGCCACCAGCACATCGATCTCGGTGCCGCGGTCGTCGGCGTCCTCCTCGAGCGGTCCGGGGTCACCGGCCCGGAACGCCTCGAGCTGAGCGGCGAAGGCGATGCCGTACAGAATGGCGATGGCGGAGAGCTGCGCCCACAACATCAGCCCGATGAACCCGGCCAGCGGGCCGTACGTCTCGCCGAACGTCCCGCTGGCGTTCAGGTAGGCGGACAGAGCGAGGGACACGATCAGCCAGCCGATGACCGCCATCGCCGAGCCGGTCATCAGCCATGACATGGCCGGCTGGGTGCGGTTGGGAGCGGCTTTGAAGAGCGCCGCCAGGCCACCTGCCAGGGCAATGAGCCCGACCGGCCAGCGGACGAGCGTCCACATGCTGGTGCCGGTGTCCGTGGTGAGCTGGACGTTGTCGCCGACCGCGATGGCCAGGAACGCCAAGGTCAGGAGCACGCCGGCGGTCAGGGTCAGCCCGGTGGCGAGGCCGTAGCGGTGCAGGGTCGGGCGGTCGCCGTCGACGCCGTAGATGCGCGAGGCGCCGCGCTGCACCTGGCTCATGCCGGTGACGGCTGCGATGAGCATGGCGAGGGCTCCGGCTGCGATCGCCACCGTGTTCGATGCGGCGGCCGAGGTGCCCTGGCTGAAGGCCTCCCGGAACATGTCACCCGCCGGGCCGGGCGCCAGCGATTCGATCATCGAGCTGAGGATCGACCGGAAGCGGCTCTCGCCCAGGCGAACCGAGAGCGCCACGAGGAAGATCACGCCGGGGATCACGGTCAGCACGATCTGAAAGGCGATCGATCGGGCGAAGCTGAACCCGTCGGCGTAGCGGAATCGCACGAAGGCGTCCGAGGCGATCCTGGACACCTTGGCGCGGGCGAGGGTCTTGCGGGCGTCGTCGCCATCGAGCCCGCGAGTCTCGGGGACGTACCTGGTGGTGCTCATGAGGTCTCCTTGGGGACGCACACCGTGAGGTGGTCGGGTTGGATCGCGAAGTGAAGCCGCATGGCGGCGGGCCGCTCCTCCCCGTCGAGTTGATAGGGAAGGGGGCGGCTGAAGGTGACGTCTGCGGTGGTGGCGGTCCAGCGCTCGATCAGGTCGCGGGGCTCGCGCCGGCTGACGACGGCCAGGGCGGCACGGGCCCACGAGCCGAGCGTGTGAGCCTTGGCCGCCAGCAGGTCGAGTCGGCCATCGGCCGGATCTGAATCGGGGAACACGTCGATGCCACCCTGGAGCTTGCCCTGGTTGCCCGCCAGCACCGTCGAGACGGCGCCGCTGAAGACGGGCCGGCCCTCGACCGACACGATGCACGAGGTGGGATCGTCATTGAGGTGCTCGAAGGCCGTCTTGACGTAGGCGAGGGACCCGAATCGATCCTTCGCCTGCCGCGAGGTCTCGCGCATGATCACGGCATCGAGGCCCGCTCCCGCCATGATGGCGAACGCCTCGTCGTTCACGTACCCCACGTCGATCCGACGCCGTCCTCCGTCGAGGGCGATGTCGAGCGCTTCGCGTGGATCGTCGGCCACGCCGAGGTTGCGGGCCAGCAGGTTGCCGGTGCCGGCCGGCACGACGGCGAGGGCGGTGTCGGTCCCGGCCAGGCTCTCGATGCAGGCGCGCACCGTGCCGTCGCCGCCACAGGCGATCACGACGCTCGCCCCTTCATCGACGCATTGCTTGCTCTGGCCGACACCCGGGTCGTCCTCGGTGGTCTCACGCCAGGTCACGTCGACACCACCGTCCGAGAGGGCCTGTCGGAGCGCATCTGACTGCTCTTTGGCCCCCACCGGATTGGCGACGACGGCAACGGATCCTTGACGGACGGTCATGATCCGACCTCCTCATGGACCCGCGTGTCGTAGAGCAAGCGGGCGAAGAACCACACGGCCACCAGTCCCACCACGGCGCCCCAGATGACATCGGTGGTGAAGTGCATGCCCCGGTACAGGCGCGAGAGGGCGACGGCGATCGGCGCAGCCACGCCGACCACGACGGCGGCCCCGCGTGCCAGGCGGTTGCGGGTCCACCAGAAGACGAGGATCGCCAGCGCCACGTAGAAGGCAACGGCCGCTCCGGTGTGTCCGGACGGGAAGCTGGCCGTGGGAGGCGACATGTCGAGCTGCTCCACCGGCGGGCGGTCCCGTCCCACGGTGAAGGCGGCGCTCACGAACACGAGCGTCTCCAGCGCCACCGCCGAGGCGAGCAGCAGCGGGTCACGCCAGCGCTTGGTGGCGAAGGCGACGATCGGCAGCAGCACGAGGAGCGCGATCACGATCGTGATGGTGTCGCTCAACGCCGAGCCCCAGTCGGTGATCCGGTTCCAGGTCTCGGTCCGTTGGTCGGCGAACCAGGTGGAGATGTCGCGGTCGACCTCGCCGGCGACGGTGGACGAGAGGACGAAGCGAACCAGGAGGCCGACGCCGACCGTCACGGCGTACATGACGGCGGCGACGAATCCGATGCGCAACCAGTCGTGTCCCGAGAGGGGCCAGGAACCCCAGCCCGATTCGTCGGGGCGTTGGTCGGACGGAACGGTCTGTCGAGTGAGGGTCTCTGCCACAGCGGTCTCCTTCACGAATGCTGCGAGGCGGCGACGGCTTCGGCCTCGCGGACGACGTCCTCACCGGGCACCATCAGCCGGCCACCGAAGGCGACGGCGACGGCGATGAACACGGCCCAGCCCACCATGAGCCCGGCGATCACATCGGTGAGCCAGTGCACGCCGAGCAGGGCGCGAGTTGCGCCCACGGTCACGGCGATCGAGATGGCGCCGGCCGCCAGCCAGGCCCGCACGGTGGTGGAGGCGCTCAGGCCGAGCACCAGGGCGATGCCTGCGTACGTGGCAGCTGCGGCGGCCGTGTGGCCCGAGGGGAACGACGAGCCGGCCCAGCCGTCCAGCTGCGCGAACTCGGGACGCTCCCGGTCGATGACCCACTTGAGGCCGTTGTTCACGATCGTCTGCGCCAGTGACACGGACACCATGAACAGGGCCACCTTGAAGTTCTTGTACCGGCGCCAGCCGTAGACGGCCACGGCGACGGTGATGAAGGTGATGAAGGCGGTGCCACCGAGGTCGGTCAGCACGCCGAGGAGGAAGGTCGACGTGTCGGTGGCGTTGTCGGCGCCCCACTGGGCGACCGCCTCGTCGAACTCGGCGAACCCGCTCGCCTCGTCGAGCGTGTCGAAGACCCAGCCGGCGATCATGGCCAGCACGAAGATGGCAGTGATCGACACGGTCAGCAGCAGTCCGCTGGCTTTGGCGGGGTCGAGACGGCGGGCGACGAACGCCGCCAGACGAGGATGCTCGTGGAGCGAACGGACCAGCCAGCTCTGCTCCTTCTTGGGGTCGATCATCGGCATGTCACCGTGCTGCCGCATCGAGCGCCATCCGGCCACGGCGGCGGTGGCGACGCCGATCCCGAGTATCACGAGTGATGTCATGTCTTCGACCTCCTCCGTCTGTGTGGCGTCGACTACCCGGAATGGCTCCGGTCAAACCTGATTCGTGCGCCGGGCCCGCCAGCCGAGCGTCAACGGCACCAGCTGGGTCAGACCCAGGATGATCCCGAGCAGCACGACGATGAGCCGGCCCTCCGAGCGCTGTTGTTCGAGGTCTGCCGAAGTCGCCTGAACGAGGGCAGCCGTCTGCGCAGCCGTCTCGGCGTACCCGTCGAGGAGGGCGTCGGCCCGCTGCAGGTTGGCGGACAGGTCCTCCAGCGTTTCCGTGAGCGTCACGGCGTCGCGGCTGAGCCCGGTGAAGTCATCTCCAACGGCGTCGAGTTGCCCTGCACCGGAACGGAGCCGCTCGGCGACGTCCGCCAGCCCGGTCTCCACGCGTTGGAGTGAGTCGGCGGGCGGAGTCTCGGGAGAGAAATCGATGCCCAGGAAGCTCAGCGCCCCCAGGGCTCCGTCGATGAGCTCCGCCGAGCGGATCAACGCAGGCATCGTCTCACGTATCGCGTCGATGCTGTCGGGCACGTCCGTGGCGATCGCATCGGCGGTCTCGTCGAGCAGCTGGCCGGCGTCGAGGAAGGATTGCTCGGCGCCGGCAACGGAGCTGGTGAGGGTGCCGAGGCCCTCGGCTGCCACCTCGAGCGAGTCGGCCCCCACCGCAATGGTCTCCTCGATCGTGGCGACGGCATCGGAGGTCAACTCGAGGCTGCGGGTCAGCGTCGTGCCGGTGCGATCGACCAGGCGCAGGCCAAGGGCGACCGCCAGCACGGTGGCGAGCAAGCCGGCGACGCCGAGGCCCATCAGGAACCAGGCGAAGCCGTTGGAGGGCTCGGGGGCGTGGACAGGGGCATGCTGGGGGCGGGTGTCGGTGATGCTCATGGGTCTCCCCCTACCCGCTGTCAGGCAGGCGAAAACCCCTGCGGTGCCTGGGCGATCGCAGCGTTTCGAGTTGCGGTCGCAGGGGTAGGCGGTGGCGAACGACAACTCGTCCCATCGCACAGAAAGGCCGCCATGGTCGCCATCCCGCACACCGCCGTAGACCTCGGGTCGACCACCCGGGAACCGGTGGTCTCGGCGCGGTCCGTCAGCAAGGTCTTCGATTCCGGCGACGGCATCCACGACCTCGATTTCCAGGTGCCACCCGGCACCATCGTCGGTTTCGTCGGGCCCAGCGGTTCCGGCAAGACGACGGCGGTCCGCCTGATGACCGGGATCATCGCCCCGTCGTCAGGATCACTGGAGGTGCTGGGCCGCAACCCGCTCGACTTCGACGCCGCCACCCAGGACCGGCTGGGCTACATGCCGCAGCACTCGGTGCTGTATCCGAGCCTCTCGGTCTGGGAAAACCTCACGTTCTTCGCCTCGCTCTACGGTCGCGAGTGGCGCGACGAGCGGGTGCTCGCCGGAGCGCTCGAGTTCGTCGAGCTGGACGGCCACGAGCAGAAGCGAGTCGAGAACATCTCCGGCGGGATGCAGCGGCGCCTGGCGCTCGCCTGCACGCTCATTCACGAGCCCGACCTCATGTTCCTCGACGAGCCGACGGCCGGGATCGACCCCCTGTTGCGCCGCAAGTTCTGGGATCGCTTCACTGCGCTCAAAGACCAGGGCAAGACGCTGATCGTCACGACCCAGTACGTCGGCGAGGCCGCCTACTGCGACTACGTGGCCGTCCTGGCCGACGGCCGCCTGCTCCTCGTCGAGACGCCCGACGGTTTGCGGCGTGCCGCGTTCGGCGGCGACGTCATCCACATCGATTTCGTGCAGCGCCCCGACGAGCGGCTCAAGCTGGCGGTGGAAGACATCACGTCGGCCAGCGCGTGCGAGTACCGCAATGGGCGCGGGCTGCGCCTGGTGGTCGAGGAAGCCGCCGTTGCCCTCCCGGCCCTCAGCGCCTGGCTGGGTGAGAACGAGGTCGCCATCGAACAGGCCGAAGAGTTCCTGCCCCCGTTCGACGACGTGTTCGTCGAGATCGTGAGCGACTCCCGCCAGCGCACGTCGTCGGCGGACGTCTTCGCGAGTGCCATCGATGCGTGACAGCCTCACCCGTATCGCCAGCTTCGCCCGCAAGGAGCTGGTCGACGTCATCCGCCAGCCCCGACTGCTGATCACCCTGATCCTCGGACCCTTCGTGATCCTCGCCCTCTTCGGGTTGGGCTACAAGCAACAGGCCCCGGCGTTGAGGACGGTCTTCGTCTCGGCGGCCGACGGAGAGTTCACGCGTCAGTTGCAGGAACAGACCGAGGGGGTCGGCGAGTCCGATTCACCGCTGGAGCTCGAAGGCGACATCGACGTGGTCGGGGTCGTCGAGACCCGCGGCGAGGCCGTCCGCTGGCTGCGCCAGAACGAAGCCGACGTCGCGGTGATCGTGCCCGATGAACCGATCGCCAGCGTGCAGGCGGGAGAGCGAGCCGTGTTCGTGGTGCTTCACGATCGCCTCGACCCGTTCGAGCAGGCGACCATCTCACTGGTCGCCCAGAGCACCGTCGATCTCGTCAACCGCCGAGTCCTGGAGGAGGTCGTGGCCACGGGTCAAGCCGAGACCGAGGAGCTCGAGACGCTGGTGCCGGCGGCTCGTGACAGCGCCACCGCGCTGCGGCTCGCCCTCGAGGCCGGCGATCGGCCGGCGGCGATCGAGCAGCGCCGGCTCCTGGCCACCCAGCTCGATCGGATCAGCGACCAAGCGGGGTCGACCGAGGTGCTGGTGGAGAACATCCGAACGGACTTCGAGGACGGCGAGACCGCCGACGGGGTCGCGGGCCGCTTCGAGACCTTGAGCGCCGACGTTCGCGACATCGACGTCGGCGACCCGCTCGACGAGGAGATCGAGGAGATGCGGCGCATCGAGGAGGAGCTGGACGAGCTCTCCGAGCAGGTGACCGAGTTTCGACGGGTCCCGGCCGAGATCCTCGTGAGCCCGTTCGGCGCTGCCACCGACGTGGTCGGCAGCACCGACCTCGACATCACCGCGTTCTATGCACCGGGTGTGATCGCCCTGTTGCTCCAGCACATCGGCATCACCTTCGGAGGGCTGTCGCTGGTGCGCGAGCGGACCTTCGGGACGCCGGAGATCTTCAGAGTCTCGCCGGTGCACGCCGCCCAGATCCTCGCCGGCAAGTACCTGGGCTACCTGGCCGCCATGGCGGTGGTGGCCGCCGCCCTGAGCCTGCTGATGGTGTACGCCTTCGGGGTGCCGATCGTCGGTTCGATCGGGGCCTATGTGCTGGTGCTGGTGTTGCTGGCACTCGCCTCGCTCGGCGTCGGCTTCGCCATCTCGTCACTGGTCGACTCCGACACGCAGGCGATCAACCTGTCGCTGATCATCCTGCTGCTGAGCATCTTCTTCTCCGGGTTCTTCCTCAGCCTGGAGCGGATCGTCGACTGGGTGCAGACCGTCTCGTGGACCCTGCCGATCACCCACGCCATCGACTCGCTGCGCGACGTCATGTTCCGAGGCATCGGGATCGACGAGCGCACCTTCGTGGCACTCGGGGTCGGGAGCATCGCCGCCTTCGTCGTGGCGCTCGTGCTCCTCCAACGAAGGCTGCGGGCCGAATGACCGACGCATCGGTTTCGACGCCGCCACCAGCGGGTACGTCTCCGGCCGTGACATCGCCTGCGATCTCGACCCGCCCGCCCGCCGCCGCCCGCCTGCGCTCGCTGGCCGTGGGCCTCGGCTTGATGGCGGTGGGGATCGCCGGCCTGATCCTTCCGGTCCTGCCGGGTTGGTTGGCGATCATCGCCGGCGTCGTCGTGATCGCTGGTGTGGTACCGCCGCTGAAGCGAGTGGTCTCCCGGATGGTGTCCAGCGGCCCTGCCCGGCGGGTCATCGAGGGCGCCGCCGCGTCTCGGGCCGGCCGCCTCGTGATCGCTCGTGCCATGCGTACCCGTGAGATCCGCATGGGTCTCACGTCGTCCAGCCGCTGGAGCATCGTGCAGCTGCTCCTGCATCGAGCCCAGAGGAGGCAGCTGTGAGCACCAAGCCGGAGGAACACCGCCGACTGGTCGACCTACGGGACGCCCTGATCGGTGGCGGCGTGGCCGCGCTGGTCATGTTCGTGATCGTCGCCTTCGTCGGCAGCGTGTCGCCGTTCAAGGCCATCAAGCTGCTCGAAGCCGTGCTGCCGACGATTCGGTTCCTCGCGTCGTCGGTCCTGGCCGCCGTGGCGACGGTGATGGCGCTGATGCTCACGTTGCTCAGCCTCACGTACTCGAGCAACTACGACTTCCGCGAGATCCACTATCGCCGCATCCGACAGATCACGACTCTCTCGACCGTGGCGATCCTCGCCTCGGTCATCCT
>JBPEXB010000018.1:0-4148 GCA_052032125.1 Acidimicrobiia bacterium | reverse complement strand
GCCGAGACGATGCTCGGAGACACCGGCGTGGCCGTGCATCCCGACGACGAGCGGTACCGGCACCTCGTGGGCAAGATGGTCCGCCTCCCGCTGATGGATCGCGAGATCCCGATCGTCGCCGACGACGCCGTGGACCCCGAGTTCGGGACCGGAGCCGTGAAGGTGACGCCCGCCCACGACCCGCTCGACTTCGAGATCGGGGGCCGCCACGAGCTCCCGCCCATCCAGGTCATCGGTGAGGACGCCCGCATGACCGATGCGGCGGGCGCCTTCGCCGGGCTCGACCGCTTCGAGGCGCGGGAAGCCGTCAAGGCCGCACTCGACGAGGCCGGTGCGCTGATCGGCATCCAGCCCCACCGCCACGCCGTCGGTCACTGCTCCCGCAGCAAGAGCGTGGTCGAGCCGCTCTTGTCCCATCAGTGGTTCGTCAAGGTGGACGGGCTGGTGGGCCCGGCCGTCGAGGTCATCGAGAAGGACATCACGCGGTTCATCCCGAAGCGGTGGGAGAAGAACTACTTCCACTGGATGGAGAACCTCCACGACTGGTGCATCAGTCGCCAGCTCTGGTGGGGACACCGCATCCCCGCCTGGTATTGCGACGCAGACGGCACGGTGATGGTGGCCCGCAGCCGGCCCGACCAGTGCGAGGCGTGCGGCTCGGCGGAGCTGCGCGAAGAGGACGACGTGCTCGACACGTGGTTCAGCTCGGCGCTGTGGCCGTTCTCGACGCTCGGGTGGCCTGAGGACACAGCGGATCTCGAGCGGTACTACCCGACCGACGTGATGGTGACCGGTTTCGACATCATCTTCTTCTGGGTGGCGAGGATGCTGAAGATGGGCCTCGAGTTCACCGGCGAGTCGCCATTCGAGGACATCGTGATCCACGGGCTGGTGCGGGCCGCCGACGGTCAGAAGATGTCCAAGTCACTGAACAACGCTCTCGACCCGCTCGACCTCATCGACCGCTACGGAGCCGACGCCCTGCGTCTCAGCCTCTTGCAGTCGGCCGCTCCCGGGCACGACGTCCCGTTCGACGAGGAGTGGGTCGACGCCACGCGTCGCTTCGGCAACAAGCTTTGGAATGCGGTGAAGCTCGTCCTGCTTCACGTGGAGCCGGGCTCGGTCCCCGAGTCCGGCGGGTACCCCGAGCACCCGACGGCGGTCGATCGCTGGATCCTCTCCCGACTCGGTGAGGTGGGGGCGTCGATCGACAGCCTGTTCGCCGAGTATCGGCTGTCGGATGCGTTCTCGACGCTCTACGCCTTCTCATGGTCGGAGACGTTCGACTGGTACCTCGAGATGGCCAAGCCGACCCTGGCGGCCGGTGGCCCGGATGCCAACGCCACCCGCCAGACGCTCGGCGTCGTCATCCGCGACATCCTCAAGTACTTCCACCCGGCGATCCCGTTCGTGACCGAGGAGCTGTACAGCCACCTCGTGTCGGACTCGCTGCTGATCACCGCCTCGTGGCCCGGGGTGCCCGCCTACGAGGCGCCGGCCTCGATGGGCACGCTGCAGGAGCTGATCGTCGGGGTCCGTCGCTTCCGGGCCGAACACGGTCTCAGTCCCCGCCAGCCCCTCGAGGTGACGATCCACGACCCGGAGTCCGTTGCGGAGGACTGGTGGGAAGCCCAGCTCGAGGCGCTGGCCGGTATCACGATGGTGCTCGGCGACCCGCCGACGGCGCCCGGGCACTCGCGGGTGGTGGCCGGTTCCGTCCAGGCGTTCGTGCCGCTCGCGGGCGTCGTGGACGTCGAGGCAGAGCGGGCACGGCTTCAGAAGCGCGTCGACGAGGCGACGAAGGACCTGACCCAGGCCGAGCGCAAGCTGGGCGACGAGCGCTTCCGGGAGCGTGCCCCCGAGGCGGTGGTGGCCAAGGAAGAGGCCAAGGCGGACGAAGCTCGGGCTCTCATCGAGAAACTCGATGCGCAGCTCGCCGAGCTGGGCGGCTGATCACGGACTACCGGGAGGCGCTCGCCTACCTCGATCGCCACATCGGGCTCGGCTGGAAGCCGGGCCTCGAGCGCATGGACCGGCTCATGGAGATGATGGGCTCGCCGCACCTGCAGTTTCCCGTCATCCACGTGACCGGGACGAACGGCAAGACCACGGTGGCACGAGTGGCGGCCTCGGTGCTCACCGCCATGGGGCTGAAGGTCGGGACCTACACCTCGCCGCATCTCCAGCGGATCGAGGAACGATTCGACGTCGCCGGTGAGCCCGCCTCCGAGGAGGGCTTCGCCCAGGCGATCGCCGACGTGGCCCCCTTCGTCGACCTGCTCGAGGCCGAGACCGGTGAGCGGGCCACCTACTTCGAGTTGACCACGGCGGCCGCCTTCGCCTACTTCGCCGAGGTGGCGGTGGACGTCGGCGTGATCGAGGTCGGCCTCGGCGGCCGCCTCGACGCGACGAACGTCGTGCAGAGCGAGGTGGCGGTGGTGACCGGGATCGCCATCGAGCACGTCGACTACTTGGGAGGCACCCACGAGTCGATCGCCGCCGAGAAACTGGCCATCCTCAAACCGGAGGGGGTCCTCATCACGGGCGCCTTGCCGCCTTCGGTCGAGCCGATGGCCGAGGCGCGAGCGGCCGAGGTCGGCACCGCCCATCGGGCGTTCGGGCGGGACTTTCGCCTCGAATCGGAGCGGCTGGCCGTCGGTGGCTGGGCGTTCGACGTCGACGGCGTGTACGAACGCTACGACGAGCTGTTCCTGCCGCTGCACGGCCGGCACCAGGCCGCCAACGCGGCCGTTGCGGTGGCCGCCGTCGAGGAACTGTTCGGCAAGGCGATCCCCGAAGAGCCCGCCCGGGAGGGGCTGGCCGCCGTCGGCTCTCCCGGCCGGCTCGAAGTGGTGGATCGCGATCCGCTCGTGCTGATCGATGGCGCCCACAATCCGCAGGCGTTCGAGGCGCTTGCCGCGACCATGCGGGAGGAATTCCCCGAGCAGGCGTGGACGCTGGTGGTCGGGGCGATGGGGGACAAGGACCTCGACGCCATGCTGGAGCCGATGCGCGGCCTCCTGGCCGCCGTGATCGCCACGTCTGCCGATCACGAGCGGGCGTTCGTGCCAGGCCAGGTCGCCGAGGCGGTCGCCAGGGTGCTCCCGGGCGTGCCGGTCGACGAGGTGCCGGGCGTGGCGGCTGCCATCGACGCCGCCAAGGAGCGCGCCGGTGACGGCGGCATCGTGGTGGCAGGATCGCTCTACGTCGCCGGCGAGGCGCGCACGGCGGCAATGCTGTGAGACGTTTGGCCGTGGTCATCGCGGTCGTGGTGGCGGCGTGCGGCGGCTCCTCGGAGGTCGTGGCCCAGAACGATGGCGAGGTCGCCTACGGGTTCACGGACTGGGAGAGCGGCGAGGACGTCTCGATCGGGATCTTCATCTGCGAGGCAGGGGAGGGGGCCCGGCTCGACGGGGTGGCCCCCCTCGTCACCGAGGGCTCGGTCGACTACCTGGGCGCTCGCCAGCTGAACGCGCCCGACGGCGCGGTGATGGTGGGCACCGAACACGCCTATCCACCCGCAGCCGCCGGGGTGGAGCTCGGGTCACTCGACGTGGCGCCGTGCGGCGGTGCCGAGCGCACCCAGGTCGTCGTGGGTGCCCGGCGGACGGGTCCGGACGGTGGCCGGATCTCCGGATTTGCCGTCACCTACACGACCGATGGCACAATCCAGACCCTGGAGATCCCCGACGTCCACCTCGAGTTGTGCGGCGACGCGGGCGAATACTGCAACGACTGAGCATCGAGGAGGACGACGTGGCGCACGAGCACACGTTCATCATGGTGAAGCCGGACGGTGTCCGGCGCGGGCTGATCGGCGAGGTGATCTCACGCTTCGAGGCGAAGGGACTCGCCCTGCAGCGGATGCGCATGCTCACACCGGACGAAGCGATCGCCGGGCGCCACTACGGCGAGCACGAAGGCAAGCCCTTCTACCCGAGCCTCCTCGAGTTCATCACCTCGGGCCCGGTCGTCGCCATGGAGTGGTCGGGCGAGGACGCCGTGTCGGTCGCCCGGACGATGATGGGCGTCACCAACGGCAGCGAAGCGGCTCCCGGGACGATCCGCGGCGACTACGGCCTCGGCGTCCAGGAGAACATCGTGCACGGCAGCGACAGCGCCGAGAGCGCCGAGCGAGAGCTGGGGAT
>JBPEXB010000179.1:0-1663 GCA_052032125.1 Acidimicrobiia bacterium | reverse complement strand
GAGGATGCCCGTCTTGCCGATGGAATACGGCAGCGTGCGGGGCCGCGCCACCAGCCGGTCGGCGTTGGAGTCGGACAGGTTGATGATGCGCCCACCGCCGGACCGCACCATCTCGCGCATCGCCCGGCTGACGTAGAACGTCGCCGAAACAGTGGACGCCAGCTGCTGGTCCCAGTCCTCGATGGTCAGCTCGTCGTAGTCCTTGATGAGGAACCCGCCCACGTTGTTGATCAGCGCGTCGAGCCCGCCCAGCTGGTCGTGCACCGAGGCGGCCATCGCCTCGACCTGGTCGGGCACCGTCACGTCGCCCGACACCAGCGCTGCCGTTCCCCCGGCCCGCTCGATCTGCTCGACGACCTCGGCCGCCGGCCCCTCACTCGACCGGTAGTGCACGGCCACGTGATGCCCGGCTGCACCGAGCCGCAGGGCCAGGGCCCGACCGACACCCAACGCCGACCCCGTCACCAGCACCCTCACGACGCCGACTCCGGCTTCTCGGGCAGCCGTCGCATGAGCCAGGCCACGTCGCTGATCATCCCGACGTCGTGGATCCTGAGCATGGCGGCGCCGCTCGCCATCGCCAGCGCCGCCAGCGCCACGTTGCGGTGCCGGTCCGTCTTGCGAGGCACCGCGTACAGCACCGGGCACCCGAGTTGCGTGAGGGCACCGAGGTGCTCGGCGATCTCGAACTGGGCCTGCGAGTACCGGTCGTAGTCGGATCGATAGGAGATACCGGTCCCGGGGTCGACGATCACCGATCCGACTCCGGCGGCCGCCAGCGCCTCGAGGCGCGCACCGAGGGTGGCGGCGATGCGATCCGGCTTGCCGGCGCCGTCGTCGTACCCGCCGACCTCCAGCGGCTGGTCGCCTTCGAGGTGCATCAGCACGACCGGCACCCCCCGGTCGGCCACCAGCGCCACCATGTCCTCGCCCTGGAGCCCGCTGGTGTCGTTCAGCAACGCCGCTCCCGCGTCCAGGGCGGCCTCGGCCACCTCGACGCGAAAGGTGTCCACGGAGACCACGTGGCCCTCGCCGGCCAGTGCCTCCACGGTGGGGATGAGCCGATCGAGTTCCTCCTCGACGGCCACCCGGGGGTTCTCGTAGTTGGTCGACTGCCCTCCCACATCGACGACCTCGACACCGTCGGCGGCGAAACGCCGGGCGAGGACGAGCGCCGCGTCGGGATCGGCGGCATAGACATCCCGGTTGGCCGACTCCGGCGATCGGTTGATGACCCCCATGAGCGTCACACCTCCCGAGCCGACGGCCACGGCCGCGCCGCCGCGGGGGTTCTTGAGGGTCACGATCGAAGAGGATGAGGTCACGGGGCCGTTCGGGTCGATCGGGCGATCGTAGCTTCAGCCTCCGACAAGCCGCCCCAGCGGCACGACGACGTCGCCCTGCTCGTCGGTCCGCAGCACCACCATGCCGGCCGCCTGCAACGACTCGACGATCTCGGGGCTCGGGTGCCCGAAATCGTTCTCGCCGACGCTGATGACGGCGGTGCGCGCCCCGGTGGCCGCCAGCCACGCCTCGGTGGAGGTCGCGCCCCCGTGGTGCGGCACCTTCAGCACATCGGCGGTGACCGCCGGGAGGTCGTGCTGGGCGATCTCCTCGACGTCTCCGGTGAGGAGCACGGTCGACGAGGCGACCGAGGCCAGGA
>JBPEXB010000178.1:0-3006 GCA_052032125.1 Acidimicrobiia bacterium | reverse complement strand
GAGTCGGGTCACCTCGGCACCCGACGAAGGATCGATCACGACGGTTTCGTCTCCGATCAGGTCCAAGAGGAGGTCGCCACGGTCCGAGAAGCGGATCGTCCCGACGAAGAAGGATCCCGTCGATATCTGGTCGATCAGCTCCCCGGTCCGGGCACTCTCGACGCGGACGGTTATGCCCTCGAGACCCGCGAAGACCTCACCGTCCGGCGAGAGGGCGCCGAATGGTGCCGGGATGCTCTCGCGCACCACCTCCCAGGTGGCCGTGTCCACGATCGCGGTTTCCGGTTCCGAGGTGTTTCCCGTGAGGAGAGCGGCGAGCGTGCCAGACCCCCCGAAGACGGCATGTGGCGTGTCGGCAGCGTCCCGCTCGAACACGGTTTCCCATGTCTCGGTGTCGAGGAAGCGGATCGTCCCGTCGAACTCGCCGTCGGAGCCACACCCGACGAAGCCGAACCCCACGAGACCCAGGTCCTCTCTCCATGCCCCGGGAGCAACGGTGACGGAGCAGGCACCCGGAACGACCTCCGTATGGATGTGCTCTCCGGTCCGGGCGTCGAAGACCAGGAAACGGGCGTCAGCCTGACCATCACCATCCACCCCATCGCCGACGTGTTCATGAAGGGTGAAGCGCTCGTCGGCGATCGAGAGGGCCACGTAGGAGCCGTTCGACGAGAACGCGACCCATTCGAACCCGTCTGCCGTGTTCTCGGTGTAGCGCCAGAGAGGAGTGAAGGTCTCGGCATCCACTACCTCGAGGAGCCCAGACTCCAGAATGGAGAGGGCCACGAGCGATCCGTCCGCAGAGACGTCGAGGGAGGTGTGCGACGAGACGGCGAGCTCGTCGTAACGCCCCAACAGGCGGTCCGCAGACAACGCACCGCGAAGGGCAGCCTCGAGGGATGGGCCAATCGACTCGCCTGCCGGAAGCGAATCGACCGCGTGGACCCCGAGGAGGATCCCGAGCTGGGGGTCCTCGTTCACGGCGTTGACGGAACTCGCCGCCAGCTCTCTCGCTTTCGCAATGGCGGCCTGGGTCTGAGCCAACTCCGCCTGGGCCTCGGCTTCTTCCCGCTGGAGGAGAGCTTCCTCCGCATTGGCATCCGCTTCGGCGGCGTTGGCGGCTGCTTCGGCGGCGTTGGCAGCTGCCGTTTCAGCATTCTGTTGGGCGATGGCGGTCTGTCGCTCCGCTTCGGCGGCGTTGCGTGCTGACTGGATGCCGAAGGCGACGGCGGCGACGGCGAGGAGCCCGACGAGCGTTGCGGCTGCCCAGGCGGTGCGGATGGTGCGGCGGTGCTGGCGAACCTCCTCTGACGCCAACTCGTCTTTCGGGATGTTGCGGATGGTGGAGGCGATGTCGGCGACGGCGTCGGCGAAGCGGGGGTCTTTGAGATCGAGTTGGTCTTCCTCCCGGGCCCAACGGACGTCGACCCAGCGGGGCTCTTCGGTGAAGACGCCGTGGAGGGCGTGGGGGACGGCGCTGCCGGTGATGTCGCCGTCTGCCCAGTGGAAGGTGCCGTCGGTGACGACCGGGAGGATGCGGGTGGGGTCACGATGGGTCTTCCAGTGCTCGATCTCTTTGTGGACCCATTCGGAGGCGGCTGCGTCGGGGGAGAGGAGGAGGATGAACCAGTCCGAGCCATCGAGGGCTTGGGTGATGGAGGACCACAGGTGGGGGTTGGCGGCCAGAGATGACTCGTCGCGGAAGATGCGCACGGCCCGGCGTTTCCACCATGGTTTGGCGAACCGTTGCAACGCCGTCTGCAGGCGCGGAGCCAACAGGTCGTCGGCGGCGTGGCTGTACGAGATGAACCCGTCGTACTCCACTGCCGACCCCTCTCGGGACGGCGTCGACCGCTCTACCGTGTCCATCGTGAGCCCTCTCCGCCTCAGAACCTACCGACCCAGATCCTGGCACCGGGCGCTGACAGTTGGCTTACCAGGCGCGAAGGAGTCCGAATGGAGTGCACACCTCCTCTGCGACGGCGTAGCTTCAGCGCTGAATGTCCATCGACGGAGGGAGGATCCGCATGGCGACATTCATCTCCCTGATCTCCTACACCCAGCAGGGTATGGCGGCGATCAAGGACAGCCCCAAGCGTCTCGATCAGGCGCGCGAGGCCTTCGAAGGGATGGGGGTGAGCATCAAGGAGGTCTATCTGACGATGGGGCCGCACGACCTCGTCATGGTGGCCGAGGCCCCGGACGCCGAGACGCTGGCCAAAGCCATCTTGATGACCGGCTCTCAGGGCAACGTCAGCACGCTCACCATGCCGGCGTTCGACGAGGACAGCTTCCGGGAGATCGTCGGCTCGCTGATGTAGCTCAGATCTTGACCCGTTCGGACCTCGGGTCGTAGAGCGGACGCAAGGACACGACCGCCGGGTAGCGGATGCCGTTGATGTCGACCGTCCACGTGGCGGTGTCGAGGTAGTCGCTGGTGACCGGCTCGCCGGGCTCGATCATGGCGAGGCCGACGGCGCCACCCAGCGTGTGGCCGTACGACGCCGCCCGCACGTAGCCGACTGCACGGTCAGCCCGGTAGACCACCTCGCCGTGGTGCATCAGCGGCTCAGGGTCGGTCACGAGCACCTGGCCGAGGCGGCGGTCGAGCGGCCGCTCTGCCAGTCGCTGCTCGACGGCGTCCCGTCCGAGGAACGGCGTGTCGAGGTCGACCGCGAACGAGAGGCCGGCCTCGACCACGTCGTCGGTGTTGTCGATGTCGTGGCCGTAGTCGCGGTAGGCCTTCTCCATCCGCAGGCTGCCGAGTGACTTCAGCCCGGCGTGGCGGAGACCGTGGCGGGCGCCTTCGGCGACGAGGGCGTCGTAGAGGGCGACGGCGTCCCGAGCCGGAACGTAGAGCTCGTACCCGAGCTCGCCGACGTAGGTGATGCGCGTGCAGAGCACGTCGAGGCCGGCCATCTCGATCCGCCGGGCGGTGCGGAACGGGAACGCCTCGTTGGAGAGATCGGCGGACGTGAGCGCCTGAACCAGCGCCCGACTGTTCGG
>JBPEXB010000177.1:0-6926 GCA_052032125.1 Acidimicrobiia bacterium | reverse complement strand
CGGCTAGGCGCTATCCGTCGATGAACGGCCCGTTGGACGACATCACGGTCCTGGACCTCACCCGGGTGCTCGCCGGCCCGTACGCGACGATGATCCTGGCCGACCTCGGCGCCCGCGTGATCAAGATCGAGCAACCCCCCGACGGTGACGACGCCCGCTCCTTCCCTCCCTTCCAGTCCGGGCGATCTGCGTACTTCGAGTCGCTGAACCGCGGCAAGGAATCCGTCACCCTCGACCTGCACCACCGCGACCATCGGCGGCGGTTCGAGGGGCTGCTGGGCGAGGCCGACGTGCTGGTGGAGAACTTCCGGCCGGGGGCGATGGCGCGCCTCGGGTACGGCTTCGAGGATGTGCACCGGCGGTGGCCAACGCTCGTCTACGCCTCGGTGAGCGGCTTCGGGCACACCGGGCCCTACGCCGACCGGCCGTCGTACGACATGATCGCCCAGGCGATGGGCGGCCTGATGAGCCTCACCGGCCACCCCGGCTCGCCGCCCACGCGGGTCGGCACCTCGATCGGTGACATCACCGCCGGGCTGTTCAGCGTCGCCGGGATCCTCGCCGCCCTTCACGACCGCGGTCGCACCGGCCGGGGCCAGCACGTCGACGTGGCGATGCTCGACGGCCAGGTCGCCATCCTCGAGAACGCCATCGCCCGCTATACGGCCACCGGGGAGGTACCCGGCCCGCTCGGCGCCCGCCATCCCTCGATCGCACCCTTCGCCGCGTACCCGACGTCCGATGGGCACATCGTCGTCGCGGCAGGCAACGACGGGCTCTTCCGCTCGCTCTGCGAGGCCGTCGGGCTCGATGAACTGGCCGAGGACCCGCGCTTCGCGACGAACGCGGACCGGGTCGAGCAGACCGGCGAACTGGACGAGGAGCTCAGCCGAGCCCTGTCCGATCGGCCGGCGGCGCACTGGCTGGAGCGCCTGGCCGCCGCCGGTGTGCCGTGCGGCCCCATCAACGACATCGCCGCCGTGGTCGCCGATCCCCAGGTCCTCGCCCGGAGGATGATCGTCACCGCCGAGCTCCCGGACGGGGAGACAGCGTCGATGGCGGGCAATCCGATCAAGTTGTCCGGGCACGAAGATCCCGACACCCGGCCGCCGGCGCCTGAGCTCGCCTGAACCGGTCAGAGGGCGTGGAGGTCGTCCATCCTGCGGGCGATGTCGTCGATCACGGCTGGGTCGTCGTTCCAGACCGGGTCGGTCGGGCGGGGATGGTGGAACACGAGATCGGTGAAACCCAGCTCGGCGTACTTCCGGGCGCAGCGCATGAACGTCTCGACGTTGGTCAGCGGACGCGCCTCGGTGTTGCCGACGAGGAAGACCCGCCGCAGCGCCTCCCACGAGCGGCCCACCTCGTCCACCGACCGCCGGAGGATCGCCATCTGGCGGCTCACGGCCTCGTCGGTGGCGGCCTCGGACCGATCCTGGCCCACCGAGTCGCCCCAGGTGATCCATCCGTCGCCCTGCTCGGCGGCCAGGGTCAGCCCCCGGCTTCCACCGGCGGCCACCAGGATCGGCACTCTCGGTCGCCGGTGCGGCACCGGCCGCACGAGCGCCTTGTCGAGTCGGTAGTAGGTGCCCTCGTGATCCACCTCGTCACCCGTCATGAGGAGTTGCAGCAGGCCGACGTGCTCGATCAAGCGATCGATCCGCTGTCCCGGGCTCATCACCTCCCGTCCCATCACCGTGGCGTCGAAGCCGATGCCGCCGGCGCCGATGCCGAGCAGCGCCCGGCCCGAGGAGAGGTGGTCGATCCCGACGAAGTCCTTGGCGAGATTCAGCGGATGATGGATGTTCGGGTTGGCCACCATGGTTCCCACCTCGACACGATCGGTGGCGGCGGCGACGGCCGCCAGCCACACGGTGGCCGAGAACCAGGGCCGCTCTCGGTACCGGCGCCAGGTCATGTGGTCGTAGGTCCAGAGGTGATCGAAGCCGGCCTGTTCGAGCTCCTGGGCGCGGCGCTGCGCCTCGTCGAGCGGGTCGGTGGGGAGCAACAAGGCTCCAATCCTCATCGGGAGCTCTCGATCAGTTCGGGACGCCGGGCTCCGAAACCGGTCGCTTGCTCGAAAGCGGCGGCGATCTTCAACAGCCCGACATCGTCGCGGCGGCGTCCGACCAGCTGCAGCCCGACCGGCAGCCCGCCGGCCGTGAAACCGCCGGGGACGGAGATGGCCGGGCACTCGGTCACGGTCACATCGCTGCAGGCGCGCATCCAGTCGATGTAGGTCTCCATCGGCACGCCGGCGACCTCGGTGGGGTACTCAACCTCGATGGGAAATGGCACAACCTGAGTGACCGGACAGGCGAGCACGTCGTAGCCCTCGAAGAATCGCCGGACCCGTTCGAACAGCGCGTCTCGGAGGCGCGCCACGCGCGTGTGGTCCGTCAGGTGCAGGCTCCTGGCCCGTTCGATGTTCCATCGCACCGTGTTCTTCAGCTGCTCGCCATGCTCGTCCAAGAGGGGGCCGAGACCGACCTCGTACAGCCACGTCCGCTCGACCTGGAAGATCTCACGGGCGTCGGAAAGGTCCGGCTCGTCTTCGGCGATCTCCCATCCCATCGACTCCATCGCCAGGCGGGCACCCTCGAGTGCCTCGGTGATCGCAGGATCGACCGGCAGGCCCCCGAGGTCGGCGCTCCACGCCACCCGTACCCGTTCGGGTGCTCGCTCGAAGTCGAGGTCGAACATGTCCGGATCGGTCTCGAGGGCGATCGGGCTCCTCGGGTCGTAACCCACGAGCGCCCGCATCTGCAAGGCCACATCGGCGACCGAGCGACCCATCGGCCCGTCGGTGGAGAGGTGGTTCCAGGCGGCGGTCGTCGGCCACGACGGAACGCGCCCCGGCGAGGGCCGGAACCCGACCACGTTGCAGAAGGCAGCCGGATTGCGAAGCGACCCGCCGAGATCGGAGCCGTCGGCGATCGGCAGCATCCCTGTGGCCAGGGCCACGGCCGCCCCTCCCGACGATCCCCCGCAGGTCAGGTCGGGGTCGTACGGGTTGCGCGTGGGCCCGAACACCGGGTTGAAGGTCTGTGACCCGGCCCCCAGCTCCGGGGTGTTGGTCTTGCCGATGAGGATCGCCCCCTCGGATCGGTAGCGCTCGACCAGCAGCGCGTCGACCTCTGGCACCCACTCGGCGAACACCGGAGAACCGAACGTCGTGCGCATGCCGGCCGTCTCGACCAGGTCCTTGTGGGCGATCGGCAGGCCGTGCAGCAGGCCGAGAGGCTCGCCGGCCGCCTGCTGCTCGTCGGCCAGAGCCGCCCTCGCCATGGCGCGATCGGCATCGAGGCTGACGATGGCGTTCACCCGAGGGTTGACCTCGGCGATCCGCTCCAGGTGCGCCTCCATGACCTCACGGGCCGAGCGCTCGCCGCGGCGGAGGTCGCGCGCCAGTTCACCGGCGGAACGAAACACCAGGTCGGACATGCGGCGATTCAAGCAGCGCGACTCGGCGGATCTCTACGATGGCCCCATGCAGTCGCTCGGCTACGTTCTCACGCTGGTGGCGGGCCTCATCCACGTGGCGATCTTCGCCCTCGAGAGCATCACCTGGCAGCGGCCCAGCTCCCACCGCCTCTTCGGCGTCCGGGACGAGGCGCAGGTCCAGACGCTCGCCCAGGTCATGTTCAACCAGGGTTTCTACAACCTCTTCCTGGCGTTGGGCGCCATCGGCGGGGCGGTGCTGGGGCTCGGCGACTCGAAGGCCGGCGAGACGCTGGCGCTCTACACCACGTCCTTCATGGTGGGCGCCGCCATCGTGCTCATCGGTTCGAACACCCGCATGATCCGGGCCGCGCTCGTCCAGGGGTTGATCCCGGCGATCGCCTTCGTCCTGTTGTTGCTCGCCTGAGCGCGTATCGTCGTCCGCATGCCTTCCCCCGTCACGTACGAACGCAAGATCCGCTTCTCCGACACCGACACCCAGGGCATCGTCTTCAACGCCAACTACCTCGTGTATTGGGACGATGCGCTCACCGACTACATGGAGGCGATCGGCCTTCCCTGGGCGGACCTGGTCGCCAAGGGAGACGACATGGTGCTCGCCCGCACCGAGATCGACTTCCGCCAGGCAGCCGTGATCGGGGACGTCGCCCGCACGTCGGTCCAGGTCGAGCGCATCGGTACCTCGTCGATCACCTTCCGCTACCGCACCACCAACGCCGCCACCGAGGCGGTACTGGTCGAGGGCACCCAGATCCAGGTGGTGCTCGACCATGAGACCTTCGAGCCCAAGCCGGTCCCCGACTACTTCCGGGAGCTGATCGAGCGACACGACGGCCCCCTGGCGGGCGGAGCGACCTGATGGTCAATCGCCACGTCCTCGCCACAGCCACCTCGCCGATCTCGGAGGCGTACGGGTGGCTCACGACCATCGACCGCCCTGCCGATCGAGAGCTGATCGACGTGGCCCAGGCCGTCCCCGGCTACCCCCCGCCCGACGGGCTGATCGAGCACCTCCGCAACGTCGATCCGGTGCCGCTGACGAGGTACGGGCCGGTCCTCGGTCAACCCTCGCTGCGCCAAGCGCTCGCCCAGGACATCTCCAAGGCATACGGGGCCTCCGTCGACGACCGCCAGGTGGCGATCACCGCGGGCGCCAACCAGGCGTTCTGCCTGGCAGTGATGGCGCTGTGCGAAGCAGGCGACGAGGTCATCATCCCGACGCCGTACTACTTCAACCACGACATGTGGCTCCGCATCAACGGCGTCCAGCCGATCCACCTCACTTGCGATGACCAGATGCTCCCCGACCCGTCGGAGGCGGCGGCGCTCATCTCGGAACGCACCAAGGCGATCGCCCTGGTCAGCCCCAACAACCCCACCGGGCGTGTGTACCCGAAGGAGATCATCGCCGGGTTCGCTCGTGCGGCCGCCGCCAACGGCATCCACCTGATCCTCGACGAGACCTACCGGGACTTCCGGCCCACCACCGAGGCCGCCCACGACCTCTTCACCGACCCGGGGTGGGACGACACCTTGGTGCACCTGCACAGCTTCTCGAAGGTGTTCTCGATCACCGGCTACCGGGTGGGCGGCATGGCAGCGGACCCGGCGCTGCTCGCCGAGGTCGAGAAGATCGCTGACTGCGTCACCATCTGCCCGAGCCGCCTCGGCCAGGAAGCGGCCGAGTACGGCCTGGCGCACCTGGCGGATTGGGTCGAGGGCAACCGGGTCATGATGAACGCCCGGGTCGATCGATTCGTCGAACTGGTCGAGACCTCCGAATCAGGATTCTCCATCGCCTCGGCGGGCGCCTACTTCGCGTTCGTGCGCCATCCCTTCGACACGGTGGCGGGCATGGAGGTGGCCCGCCGGATGCTCGGCGAGCAGTCGGTGCTGGCGTTGGCCGGAGAGATGTTCGGTTCCGACCAGCACCCGTACCTGCGGCTGGCGTTCGCCAACCTCGACGACGACCGCATCCCGGTGCTGGTGGAACGGCTCGAAGCTCTGGGAGCGTGACACCCGGCGATCTGGCTGATGCTGCCGTCGCCGCCCGCCGGCGCATCGACCCCTGGATCCGCACCACACCCGTCGATCTCGTCTCACTGCCCGGCGAACCACCGGTGTGGGTCAAGGGCGAGCACCTGCAGACGACCGGTTCCTTCAAGGCGAGGGGTGCGCTCGCCAAGCTGACCGCCATGCGGGCGGACGACCTCGGGGCGGGGGTGGTCGCCGCCTCGACGGGCAACCACGGTGCCGCGGTGGCCTACGCAGCGGCACAGCTCGGGTGCGACGCCACGGTGTACGTCCCCGAGGATGCCGCCGAGAACAAGCTGGAGGCGATGCGGCGCTGGGGCGCCCGCATCGAGCGGGTGCCAGGCGACCCGCTCCTGGCCGAGCAGCGTGCCCGCCTCGTGGCCGCAGAGTCGGAGCGGACGTACATCTCGCCGTACAACGACGCCGACGTGATCGCCGGGCAAGGCACTGTCGGGGTGGAGCTCGCCGAGCAACTCGACGCAGTGGACACCGTGGTGGTGGCGGTCGGCGGCGGCGGGCTCATCTCCGGGGTGGCAGCGGTGCTCGAGCGACGCTGGCCCACCGTGCACATCGTCGGCTGCTCGCCGGCGAACAGCAACGTGATGATGGCGTCGGTGGCCGCCGGGTCGATCCTGGATCAGCCGTCGTCGCCGACCCTCTCGGATGGCACCGCCGGCGGCGTCGAGCACGACACCATCACCCTCGCCCTGTGCCAGGAGCTGGTCGACGAATGGGTGGCGGTCGACGAGCAGGCGATCGCCACCGCCTTGCGAACGTTCGTCACCGAGCGGCACCAGGTGATCGAAGGCTCAGCCGCCTTGGCGCTGGCGGCGCAGCGGGCGCTCTCGACGCGACGAGACTTGGGATCGTGCGTGGTCGTCTCCTGCGGAGCCAACATCGACCCGGAGGTGCTGGCGGGGATCCTGGACGGCTGACGCTCAGCCGGACATGTCCTCGAGCTCGAAGATGGGCCGCACCTCGACCGATCCGTACCGGGCGCTGGGGATCTTGGCCGCCCAGGCTGCCGCCTCGTCGGCGCTGTCGACATCGATCATGTAGAAGCCACCGAGGATCTCTTTCGTCTCGGCGAACGGGCCGTCCGTGGTGCCGGCAGATCCGTCCCGGACACGCACCGTCACCGCCGTGTCCACGCCCTGCAGCGCATCGCCACCGAGCAGGGCTCCGGCGTCCTCGAGCTCCTTCGTGAAGGCGAACCACTCCTCCATCTCGGCCTGTTGCTCCGCCGACCCGGCCTCGGGCCCACCCTCTCCGGTGTAGATCAACAGCATGTAGCGCATGGCACCTCTCCTCTTCGACCGTTCCTCTTGGACCGTCTACGACACCCGACGAACGAAGGGGCATCGGATCGACACGAAGGCCCGGTCGAAACCTACCGACCGACTGATAGCGTGACCGCCGATGACCCGCCG
>JBPEXB010000176.1:0-7176 GCA_052032125.1 Acidimicrobiia bacterium | reverse complement strand
AGCCGGGCGGGTCGGCCGTTGACCGTCACGCCGTGGTCGAGGCTTCCCAGGACGATGTCGCCGGCCGCCGGCGCCAGGATGCCACCGGCCACCGGGACGCCGTCCACCACCAGGCCGATCGACACGCACCACTCCGGGATGCCGCGGATGAACTCCCTGGTACCGTCGATCGGGTCGACCACCCACACCCGGGCGCACGCCAGGCGGCCGGTGTCGTCGGTGGTCTCTTCCGACAGCCAGCCTTCTCCGTCCTGGGGGAGCACGGCGAGCAGGGCGTCGTTGACGGCCGTGTCCGCCTCGGTGAGCGGATCGCCCCCCTCCTTGAGGGTGGAGGCGATGGCTCCGGACGTGAAGGGGGCGAGCGTCTCGGCGGCCACGTCGAGGGCGGCGCGAATGCGATCGAGGTCGTCGTGGCGGATCATGTCGCTCCTAGCGGGTGTGAGTCTCTTCGGTCACGCGGCCGAGTCGATTGACCGGGTTCATGCGGGCCACATGATCGGGATGAGCCAGGCTGCCATCGCCAGCACCAGCACCGTGAGCGGGCCACCCAGGCGTGCGTAGTCGGTGAAGCGATACCCGCCCGGGCCGTACACCATCGTGTTGGTCTGGTACCCGATCGGCGTGAGGAACGACGCAGTTGCGGCCACGGCCAGGCCGATGGCGAACGCCCGCGGCTCTCCGCCCACCGAGGAGGCGGCCTCCAGCGCGATGGGGAAGACGAGCAGGGCGGCGGCGTTGTTGGTGATCACCGACGACACGAGGATGGTCGCCACCATCGAGCCGATCAGCACGCCGCGCGGTCCCGCCCAGTCGGAGGCAGCCAGCACGGTGTCGGCGATCGTGCGGGCCAAGCCGGATCGGCTCATCGCTTCCGCCAGTCCGAACGCGGCGGCGATCGTGATGATGACGTCGAGGTCGATGGCGTCCCGTGCCTCGCTCGGTGTCATGACGCCCAACGCCACGAAGGCCACGGCGCCGGCAAGGGTGGCGGTCACCAACGGCAGCCATCCCAGCACGGTCGCCACCACCACCCCGGCCAGGACCAATCCGACCGATCCCCGCCGGCGCGGCACGATGGCGGATCCCTCGTCGGACTCGGAGATGAGCAGGAACTCGCCAGAATCGGCCCAGCGACGCTTGAAACCCGGGTCGGAGAGCAACAGCAGCGTGTCGCCGGGTCGGAGGGGCACGCTGCCCAGCTTGCCTTCGACAGTCGCGCCGGACCGATGGATGGCGATGACCACCGCCTGGTAGCGGGCCCGGAACCCGATCTCGCGCAGCGTGCGGCCGATGTGGCGCGAGCCCTCCCCGATGACGGCCTCGAAAGAGCCCGGATGGCGAGTCGTCAGTGGTTCCAGCTCGGCCAGCGCCGCCGTCGTCAGGCCCTTGATGGCCTGGAGGTCGGCGATCTCCTCGATCTGGCCCACGAACCGGAGCACGTCGCCACCGACCAGTCGGGTGCCCGGCCCGACAGCGGCGACGTCGTCGTCACCTCGGTGCACCGCCGCCAGGAAGACGCCGGTGAGGTTGCGGAGCCCGGCGTCGCCGATGGAGGCACCGTCCAATGGCCCTCCCACTTCCACGGTCATGTCGACCTCGTAGTTGCGCATCTCCAGATCGGTGCGGTCCCTGGGTGTGCTCCGTTGCGGCAGCAGGATCGGGGCGGTCACGATGATCAGCGCCACTCCGGCAACGGCAATCGGAGCGCCCACCGGTGTGATCTCGAAGAAGCCGAGGGGATCGGCGCCGCTCGCCTCGAGAAGCCCCGAGATCACGATCGTCGTCGACGTGCCGATCACCGTCAGCAGCCCGCCGAGCATGGCCGCGAAGCTGAGTGGCATCAGCACCGAGCTGACCGAGCGTCGGGTGCGCTCGGACCAGCGCTCGAGTTGAGGGACCAGCACGGCCACGATCGGTGTGTTGTTCACGAACCCCGACGCCACCGTCACCGGGGCCAGCAGGCGCCCGAGCGCCGTCCTGGTCCCGGTCCGTTCGCCGAGCAGGCCGGCGACGATGCTCGGCAGCACGCCGGATCGGCCGGCCGCGCGGGCCAGTACGTACAGGGCGGCGATGGTGAACGGGGCCGGATTCGAGAACCCGATCAGCCCCTGCTCGGGGGTGACGACGCCGAATGCCAGCAGCGCCACGAGGGCGCCGAACAGGGACGGGCCCGGCGGCAGGAGGTCGCGGGCCATGGCGAGCACGGCGGCGCCGACCACGATCAGGGTGAGCCAGGCATCGCCGCTCACGGCGCGCTCCGCGTCAACGGAGGCGCCTGGCGCCGGTCGTCAGTCGAGGTAACCCTCGGTCCGGAGGTGGGCGAGGATCTGATCGGCCGCCTGATCCGGTGTGATGTCGGTCGTGTCGATCGCCAGCTCCGCATCGAGCGGCTCCTCGTACGGGTCGGACACTCCGGTGAACTCGGGGATGATCCCGGCCCTGGCCTTGGCATACAAGCCTTTGCGGTCACGGGCCTCGCAGACCTCGATCGGGGTGTTGATGTGGACCAGCATGTAGCCGCCCACCTCGGAGATGGCGGCCCGGTTGCGCGCTCGCGGACCGGCGTAGGGAGCGATCGGCGCGCAGATCGCCACGCCGCCCGCCTTGGTGATCTCCGACGCGACGTACCCGATCCGCTCCACGTTCGTGTCGCGGTCCTCCTTGGAGAAGCCGAGGCCCTTGGAGAGCTCGCGGCGGACGATGTCGCCGTCGAGAAGGGTGACGGACCTGCCGCCCTGCTCCAGCAGCTTGACCATCAGCGCATTGGCCACGGTCGACTTGCCGGAGCCGGAGAGGCCGGTCAGGAAGACGGTGAAGCCCTGCTCGTGGCGCGGGCGGCTGGTGTTCCTCAGCTCCTCGACGACCTCGGGGTAGGTGAACCACTCGGGAATGTCGGAACCGTCCGCCAGCATCTGGCGCAGCTCGGTCCCGGAGATGTTGAGCGTCTCGGTGCCCTCCGGCACCTCGTCGATCGGCATGTAGACGTCCTGTGACGGCAGGTAGACCATCAACTTGAACGGCACCATCGTGACGCCCATCTCGTCGGCGTACTCGACCATCAGATCCTGGGCGTCGTAGGGCCCGTAGAACGGCGTGCCACTGCTGTCCGAACCGGGTCCGGCGTGGTCCCGGCCGACGATGAAGTGGCTGACTCCGTGGTTCTTGCGGATGAGGGCGTGCCACACGGCCTCGCGGGGGCCGCCCATGCGCATGGCCAGCGGCAACAGGGCCAGGTCGGCGGTGCCAGGCTCGTAGCGGTCGAGGATGGCCTGGTAGACGCGGACCCTGGTGTAGTGGTCCACATCGCCCGGCTTCGTCATGCCGACCACGGGGTGGATCAGCAGGTTGGCGCCCTGCTCGGCGGCGGCCCGCATCGTGAGCTCGACGTGCGCTCGATGCATCGGGTTGCGCGTCTGGAACGCCACCACCTTGGACCAGCCCAGGTCCGAGAACTCGCGCCGAACCTCGGCCGGCGTCTTGCGGAGGTCGGTGAAGTCGTAGTGCACCGGCAGCTGCACACCCTCCAGCGTGCCGCCGACGTAGTGGGACCCGGCCGTGCTCATCAGGTAGGCCACCGCGGGGTGCTCGGTGCTCGTGGTGCCGAACACCCGCTCGGCCTCGAGGGTCTTGTCGGGCTCCCACACATCGCCGACGGTGAGGACCGCCAGCATGACGCCCTCGGGATCCCGAAGCGCCACGCGCTGGCCGGCCGACAGGCCCTCGGCGGTCTCGCCATCGACGTCCAGCGTGATCGGCATCGGCCACAACGTGCCGTCCGAGAGTCGCATCTCGTCGCGGACCCGCTCGTAGTCGGCCCGGTCGAGGAAGCCGCGCAGCGGCGAGAAGCCACCCGTGAGCAGGAGCTCGAGATCGTTGAGCTGGCGAGCGGTGAGGTCGATCGACGGGTAGTCGACCGACGCCGACTTGAGCTCGTCTGCCGTCTGCCCGTCGGCCATCAGGTCGACGAGCGCTCCGCCGTGAGGTGCGATCAATTGGTCTGCCACGCGTGTGAATCCTTTGATGAACGTCGAGTGCCTTGCGGCCAGGGAGAGGCGAACAGGGGAGTCGTCCCGACCCGCCTCGCCCGAATGCTAATCAAGGCCGTGTCGCAAGAGAATTCGCCCATCCTCACGTGACGCTCGACGGAGCGCAGGGGTGCCTGAAGTACACTGCCGGCACCGATTTCGAGAGGTGGGGCGTGGAAGCCGCGCAACGATTTTCCGAGGGCGCCTGGACCGCCGCCGTCGTCGGCCTGGGATACGTGGGCTTGCCATTTGCCGTGAACGCCGCACAGCGCGGGGTTGAGGTCGTGGGTTTCGACGTCAATGCATCGAAGGTCGACCGCATCCGTCGCGGTGACTCACCGGTCGGCGATGTGACCGACAGTGAACTGAAGGCCGCTCTCAGCTCCGGGCTCACCGTCACCAGTGAGTCCAGCGACCTGAAGGGTGCCGACGCCTACATCATCTGCGTGCCGAGCCCGTTGGGGACGAGTCGGGAGCCGGACCTGCGCTACATCCGGGCCGCGACCGACCTCGTGGTCGAGGCCATCGCTCCGGGGGCGCTCGTCTCGCTGGAGTCGACGACCTACCCGGGAACGACCGACGACATCATCGCGACCGCCCTCCGGGACGCCGGCCTGGAAGTCGATGTCGATGTCTTCGTCGCCTATTCGCCCGAGCGAGTGAACCCCGGCAGCGACACCAAGCTGGCCTCGATACCGAAGGTGGTCGGCGGCGTGTCGCCCGTTTCGACGGCCGTCGCCGTCGCTGCGTACGAGCGGCTCGTCGATCGTGTCCATGCCGTCTCGAGCGCCCGGGTAGCGGAACTGTCGAAGCTGCTCGAAAACACCTACCGATCGATCAACATCGCCCTCGCCAACGAGATGGCGCAGCTCGCTCACGAACTCGATGTTTCCATCTGGGAGACGATCGACGCCGCCGCCACGAAGCCTTTCGGATTCACTCCGTTCTACCCGGGCCCGGGGGTCGGCGGTCACTGCATCCCACTCGATCCGCAGTACCTGGCATGGAAGGCGAAGGAGGTGGGCGGGGCCATCCGCTTCATCGACCTCGCCGAGCAGATCAACACGAACATGCCGCGATATGTCGTGGATCGGGTCATGGATCTGCTCAACGATCAAGGAAAGGCCGTCAAGGGAAGCCGTCTCGTTGCGGTGGGTCTGTCGTACAAACCGAATGTCAGCGACGACCGGGAGTCGCCGTCGGTCGAGGTGGTCGAGCGGCTCGTCAAGCTCGGTGCAGTGATCGAGGTCATCGATCCGACCCTCGAGGAGTCTGCGCTCTCCCGCCGTGGTCTGGGCACGGCCGATCTCGATGGTGCCCCCTACGACCTCGCGTTGATCCTCACTGATCACGACGGCGTGGACTACGAAGCCGTTGCTCGCAGCGCTGTCGCCGTGTTCGATGCCCGTGCCGCGTATCGCCGACGGGAACTCGACGCGAGCAACATCGTCGAGATCTGACCACTGGGCGGTCGCCGAGCCCTTTCCGGTACGCTCCCCGTTTTCGAGGAGGTCCGATGAACCGCGAGATCGACGTACTGGCCGCCAACACCATCCGAGCCCTGTCGATGGACGGCGTCCAGGCGGCGAACTCGGGGCACCCCGGGATGCCGATGGGAATGGCCGACCTCGCCACGGTCCTGTGGACGCGCCATCTGGTGGTGGATCCGGATCATCCGCAGTGGCCGGATCGGGACAGGTTCGTCCTGAGCAACGGGCACGGCTCGATGCTGCTCTACTCGCTTCTCCACCTCAGCGGCTTCGGCCTGTCGCTGGACGACCTCCGCAACTTCCGCCAGTGGGGATCGGTGACCGCCGGTCATCCCGAGTACGAGCCACACCTCGGCATCGAGATGACGACCGGGCCGCTCGGGCAGGGGTTCGGGACCGCGGTCGGCATGGCCGTCGCCGAGGCGCACCTCAACGCGGTCTTCGGCGACCTGGTGGACCATCGCACCTGGGCGTTCGTGTCCGACGGCGATCTCATGGAGGGCATCTCCTACGAGACCGCCTCGCTCGCCGGGCACCTGGCGCTCGGCAAGCTCACGTATCTGTATGACGACAACGAGATCTCGATCGACGGCTCCACCGATCTGGCCTTCAGCGACGACGTGGCGGCTCGCTTCGCCTCGATGGGCTGGCAGACCTTCGACATCGACGGGCACGATCACGACGCCATCGACGAGGCGATCACCGCAGCCACCGACGAGGCAGACCGGCCGTCGCTGATCATCGCCCACACGCACATCGGCTACGGGGCGCCGACCAAGCAGGACACCGCCGGCTCTCACGGGGCGCCCCTCGGTGAGGAGGAGATCGCCGGGTGGCGGGAGGCGGTCGGCTGGCCCAACGAGGCCTTCCATGTCCCGGCCGAGGCCAAAGCCCACTTCGAGACCGCCATGCAGCGCGGCCGCGACGCCCACCGGAGCTGGCAGGGCCGGTTCGAGGCGGCACAGGCATCCGACGCCGACCTGGCCGAGCGCTGGTCGGCCTACTTCGACCCGGCACCGGTGACGTTGGAGGGACCCGGCTTCGAGACCGGTTCCTCGATCGCCACCAGGGCGGCGATGGGCAAGCTGTTCGATGAGATCGGCGCCAAGGTCCCGGGGTTCATCGGGGGTGCCGCCGACCTGGCCGAGTCGACCAAGACCGAGCTCCACGAGAGCGGCAGCTTCACCGCCACCGATCGGTCGGGGCGGAACATCCACTTCGGAATCCGCGAGCACGCCATGGGCACGATCGTCAACGGGATGGCCCTCCACGGCGGCGTGCGACCCTACGGCGCCACCTTCTTCGTGTTCACCGATTACATGCGGCCGGCGGTCCGGCTCTCGGCGCTGATGGACATCCCCTCCATCTGGGTCTACACCCACGAGTCGGTCTTCCTCGGGGAGGACGGCCCAACGCACCAACCGATCGAGCACCTCGCCTCGTTCCGGGCGATGCCGAACATGCGGGTGTTCCGGCCGGCGGACGCCGGCGAGATGGTGGAGACGTGGGAGACGGTGCTCAACCAGGCACACCCCGCCATGATCCTCGGCACCCGCCAGGGCTTGCCGGTGCTCGACCGCCCGAGCGGCGGCGTGGCCCGTGGCGCCTACGTGCTGCGCGACGGTGCCGACCTCGTCATCATCGCCACCGGCTCGGAGGTG
>JBPEXB010000175.1:0-5604 GCA_052032125.1 Acidimicrobiia bacterium | reverse complement strand
AGCGAGGGATCGCGGTATCGGGCCGCACGTAGGCGGGGGCATCCCACTCCCGGACCTCCACCTCCTCCAGCTCGCCGTGCCCCACCAGCCATTCGACTGCGGCGGCCGTCGGCGCCTTGTTCATGCGGAAGAAGTCGGCCAGGTCGGCGACCGTGCCGATGCCGAGCGCCACGATGGCCTCGCGGATGCGAGCCCGGTCGGACGCTTCCGGTGACGGGTCGGGCTCGGCCAGCACGTCCGGCGGCAGGACGCGCTCGGGCATGTCGTAGAAACGTTCGAAGTTCACCCGCCGGTCGACGGTGATCTCCCCGATCGAGAACAGCCAGTCCAGCGCGATCTTTCCCTTTCCGTAACCCCACCACGGGCCGGTCTTCTCGCCCGGGTCCTTCAAGTCGCGATTGGCGATCGGACCCCGCTCGCGCACCTCTTCCAGCACCTCGTCGATGTAGGGCTGGTTGTTGTCACGCAGCTCCTGGATGCGTCGCCACGGCTTCTCGGCGACGGCCGCCATGCGGGTTCGCATCATCGGCTGGAACGACATCGGCGCGTACGACTGCTCGTGGCACCAGTACTCGAACATGTTGCGCCCCTCGTAGATCCAGCGGTCGAGGGCCTGGCGGTCGTACACCCCGAGCCGGGCGAACACCGGCAGATAGTGGGCTCGGGTCAGCACGTTGACCGAGTCGATCTGGAGCAAGCGGAGACGGCTGATGAGCTTGGCGAAATGCCGGGCGTCGATTCGCCCGCCGGGTCGAGGATCCATGAAGCCCTGGGCGGCGAGGAAGACGCGGACGGCCTGGTCGTTCGTGAGACGGGCGGGCATGAGGCGGGAGCGTACCCTGCGCCAGTCGGGCGCGAGGACGAGCCGGTAACCTCCTCGCCATGCGCACCGTGCGAGATGCCCTGCGGACCGCCGTCACGTTCTTCGTGATGATCCCGCTCACCGGGGTGTATGCGGCGCTCGTGTGGATCATGGCGACTCGCCGGCAGGACGATCCGCGAGTCGAGCGACTGGTGCGGTCGTGGAGCAGGATGTGCATGCGCATGGCCGGCGTGAAGCTCCAGGTCAGCGGCGCCGACCAGGTGGACCCGAGCCGCTCCTACGTCGTGGTGTCCAACCACCTCTCCGGTTTCGACATCATGGCCCACTTCGCGGCGCTGCCGGTCCCGATTCGCTTCCTCGCCAAGACCGAGCTGTTCAAGATCCCCATCTTCGGGCGGGCCATGCGGGCGATCGGGATCGTCGAGGTGGACCGCGGGGCGGGGCGGTCGATCCACGAGCACATCAACACCACGGCCAAGGCGGCCGTGAGCCGCGGCCTCTCGCTCATCATCTACCCCGAAGGCACCCGGCCCCGGGACGGGGTGATGCGGCCGTTCAAGAAGGGGGCGTTCACGATCGCCACGTCGATGGCGCTCCCGGTGCTCCCGGCGGCGATCACCGGCAGCCGGCACGTGTGGAGGCCGGGCGGACTCATGATCCGATCCGGCGTGATCGACGTCGCCATCATGCCGCCGATCGAGACGGAGGGCATGGGACCGGCCGACGTCGAGCAGCTGCGCGAGCGGGTGCATGGGATGATCCACGCTCGCGTCGAGCCGGCGGGGTCGACTCAGTCGTAGACCCCGACGATCTCGGCGCGATCATCGGCCACCCGGCACAGCATGGCCCCGGCTGAGGTCACGATCTGATAGAGGTCACTCGGGCCCTCCTCTCGCCACCAGGCACCCATGCGTCGCCAGGGACCAGCCCAGCTCAGCACCGTCTCCCATCGGCTCCCGAGCCGCACGCGGACCGGCGACCCTTCGTCCCACTCGATCGTCAGCCGGCGTGGCTCAGGGGGAACGAGGCTCGGTGTGGGCTCGGGGACCGAGCCCGGCCAGGGTGCCTCGATGGAGCGAGCAGCTTCGGTGGGCTCGTCGCCCCATCGGGTCCACAGCACGCGATCGGCCGGGTCACGCCCACCCTGGCGACTGGCCTCGAGCACGGCGTCGGGTCCCACGATCGCCTGGGTGCGAGCGAGGGCCCGCTCGGCCTCCACTCGTGCCGACACGTCTTCGAACAAGCCCAACTGCCGGCCTTCGTCGGACAGGTCGCCGGGTGAGAGCCGGAGACGGATGAGCCCGCCTGGCACCCCACCCGACTCCGTCCATGCTCGAAGCTGCCACCAGACACGCTCGGCGAGGGTCGACTCGTCGAACGGATCGGCGCTCCGCCAGACCCGCGAACGAACGGTGCGGTCGGCCGCCTCGGCCTCGATCTCGATCTGGTGGGGGGCGATCCCGTGGTGAGAGAGGTCCCCCATCAACTCGGCAGCCAAGGATCTGGCGGCGAAGCCGACCTGCTCGAGCAGGAGGAGTGGCTCTTCGAAGCGGCGCTCGACCTCGAGATCGGGGGGAATGTCCCTGGGCAGGGGACGACGATCCTCGCCACTGGCGAGACGGTGCGCCTCGAGTCCCACGTTCCCGAAGCGCGAGGCAACGGCGTCTCGCGGCAGCGCCGCCAGCTGGCCGAGGGTGGTGACTCCCAGCCAGCGAAAGGTGGAGACGACGTCCTCGGCGTCGAGGGTCGAGATGTCGAGATCGGCCAGGAAGCGGGCGTCGTCTTCGATGATGAGGATCGCCGGCCCGGTCGGGGTCTCGGGGTCGTGGCTCGACGCCGTGCAGCGCGCCACCCAGGAAGCTGCGAAGGGGCCACCGGCGACGCCGTAGCGACCGCCAGGGGCGATGCGCTCGACCTCCTTCGCCACCCGCTCGACCAGGGCATCCTCACCCCCGTAGTAGCCGACCGCCCCGTCGATGGGGATGAAGAGCCACCCGGGCTCCACCACCTCGACGCGCGGGATCAACCCCTCCACGAGATCGAGGACCGGCTCGAACCGACGCGCCTCGGCGGGGAGGTCCCGGTCGAGCGACACACCGGTGGGGCACGTCGCCTCGGCACTCCTCCTCGGCATGCCGGTCATGACCCCTGCCTGGCGCGCCAGATCGTTGGCCGCCGCCACCAACGGCCGGCCGTCCCGGGTCCCGACGACGAATGCCGGCCTATCCGGCGGCGCGTCTGGCCGGCGGAGCGGCCAGTCCGGGAACCACACGCACAGGGTGCGTCCCATCGTCCTCCAGTTCCACCTTCGTGGTCCTTCCCGCCGCCCCCTTGCCGGACAGTTCCAGGATGATGCGCCTGACTCCCAGGCGGCCATGGCCCTGGCGAGGACCGGACCAGTCGACCCGCTCGGCCGTCACCCGCAGATAGGCGACGCCGCCGGGGAGCCTGCCGGTGAGGGGCCGGAGCACCACGGCGGCGTCCTTGGTCCTCGCCATGGCGCCCAGGCGACGCAAGACCGGCTCGCCGATCCCGTCCGGGACTTCCGCATAGATCGCCTTGACGCCCTCGAGCAGCGCCGCCATGACACTGGGCCATTGGCCTGCCTCGCCACAGCGCACCACGGCCAGTCGATCGGAACGAACCCCTGTCTCCCAGGCTGCCACCGGGCACATCCACCCGCGGGCATCGACCACCACGACCGGGGCGCGCGCCGAGGGCTCGGCCAGCAGCGAGAGCCCCACCCGGGTGAGCCCCAGACCGGTGGGGCCTTCCAGTCCCACCACCCGCCCCGGCCGCAGCGCCAGGAGATCGGCGCTCGTCTGGGAGGCGATGGTGGGGAGCACGCCGCGGGTGACCATTCCCCATGAGCCCGGGCCCCAAGAGCCGGCCCATGACGCCGGTGTCAGGTCGTCCGGCATCAGACCGGCCGCATTCGGACTCCTCGACGCGGGGTCTCCGCTCCGATCGATGACTCGATCCCCTCTCCGACGGTCGCAGTTCCACCACCCACATCGCCAGCGCGCCGACATGAGGACTGCTCAACCTATCGAACATATGTTCGGTAGACAAGAGGGATTTTTCGCGTACCCCCCACGGTGGGCGCGACGTTCACCACAGAGAGAACACATACCACGGCCCGTTGGCGGACGGCCGGAGGAGGAACCCATGACCCGCACGACGCGGAATGTCATCGCCATCCTGGCCACCGCCAGTCTCACCCTCGGGGCCACCGCGGCCTCGGCCATCGAAGGCGACGCCGACGACGAGCCCAAGACCGTCACCGACGACCCCGCCGAAAACCTCAGCTTCTGGTTCGACGAGGTCCTTGGCATCCTCGTCTACGGCATCGTCGACCCTGAGGCGGAGGAGCCTCTCGACTGCACCCCGGCCGACGAGCTGACCGCCGACGCGGAAGGCGTCGTGGACGGCATGGTCCCCGATGGATGCACGGTCCTCGTCATCGACGGCGGCGACAACGGCATCTCCCACGGCGAGGTGGTGTCCCAGACGGTGCACGCCCTCAAGGAGATCCGCCACGAGCTCGACGCGCCTTTCGGCCACTACGTGCGTGAGATCGCCCGGTCGGACGCCGGGAAGGGCGACGAGACCGACGAGGAGCCGCTCGAGCCGATCGAGGATGCCGACGAAACCGCGGATTCGGACGGCCCGAAGGACAAGGACAAGGATCACGGCCCGCCCGACCACGCGAATGCGCACGGGCACGACAAGCGTGAGGGTTCGGGGTCGGGAGGGAACGGCCCGCCCGAGCACGCCAACGCTCACGGCCGTGACAAGTGACGGGATCTCGGGAAGGCTCACCGCTCCGATCGGCGTGAGTGCCCTGGTTCGGCCGGGGCGGTGAGCCGGCCGAGGAGTCTCAGCGCTCCTCGAGCTCCTCGATCGTGCTCGGCCAATCGTCCTTCAAGAGGCGCGAGAGCGAACGATCGGCCAGCAGCTTTCCGTCCGTCTGGCAGGTGGCGCAGTAGTTCGTCTCGTTGGAGGCGTAGACGATGCGCTGCACCTTCGACCCGCACACGGGACATGGCTCGCCGAACTTCCCGTGCACGGCCATGTCCGTCCTGAACGCCGTCACCTTCTCCGGGAAGCCGTCTCCGACCTCGGCGCGGAGCGCGTCGGCGAACAACACCAGCGTCTCCTGGGTGGCGTCGTACAGGCGGTCGATCTCGTCGCCGGTCAGCTGACTCGTGCGCTTGACCGGCGACACCTTGGCCCGGAGCAGGATCTCGTCGGAATAGGCGTTGCCGATCCCCGAGAAGATGCGAGGATCGGTGAGCGCCCGCTTCATCGTGCGATTCTCCCGGGTGAGCGTCGCCCCGAAGCTCTCCCTGTCGATCTCCAACGGCTCCGCTCCCCCGCGTTCATGCTCGCTGAGGGCGTCCTCGCCGCGGTGGACGTGGAGGGAAGCGCGCTTCTTGGTGCTCTGCTCGGTGAGGATCAGCGTGCCATTGTCGAAGTCGAAGGCGGCATGACCGACCTTCTTGGGGACCGCCATGCCCTTCTTCTTCCAGTGGAAGCGACCCGACACCATGAGGTGGAACACCATGAAGAGGTCGTCCTCCAGCTCCCACACGATGCGCTTGCCCATCCGGCGGAATCCGATGATGCGCTTGCCTTCGACATGATGGAGCGGCGGGTCGTAGGTGCGCAGGAGGGAGATCGACGCCACCCGGGCCTTCTCCAGCACCTTGCCGCCGATGAAGCGCTCCATCGCCTCGAGATAGACGACGATGTCGGGGAGCTCAGGCATTCGTCGAAGC
>JBPEXB010000174.1:0-3857 GCA_052032125.1 Acidimicrobiia bacterium | reverse complement strand
GACATGGCCCTGCCGCTCCTCGCCACGTCGTTGGAGGGCTATCAGGACGTGGTCGTCTCGAAGCCGCCCGAGCACCGGCTCCACGACGTCGAGCGGCGCGTCTTCGGCTGGGATCACGCCGAGGTGGGTGCGTGGATGGGCGAGGAGTGGGGCTTCCCCGGCGATCTGACGTCGGGCATCGCCTCGCACCACGTCGACGACGAAGGCTCGACGATCATCAGGGCCGTGGCGGAGATTCGCGGTACCGATCAGGACATCGCCATGGAGTCGGTGCCTCCGGCCATCGAGCGGTGGTGCTCGGTGCCGATCGACGAAGCCAGCGGGATCGTGGAAGAGGGCCTCGAACGGGCCAAGTCGATCGCCGCCATGCTGCTGTGACATCCGTGCGTGTCGATGCCGCCGAGCTGACCGAGCAGCGCCTTCGGGCGCTCTGCGAGCTCACCGGGGCGGCAGTGGAGGCGGCCGACGCCGTCGAGCTCACCAACGCGGTGACCGATCACTTCGAGCAGCTCGGCTTCGAGGGCTTCTTCGCCTACGTGCACGATGGCCTCGACGAGCATCTCGTGTCGGTGCCCGAGCCCGTCGATCTGGGTGCGCTCCACCACGCCCGCCAGGTCGTGACGGAGCCCGGCACGGTGGCCGGCATCGAGATCCGTCTGCGCGACGGTGCGGTCCGCCAGGCTCGGGTGGCCGGCATCTGGAAGGGCGTCGAGCCGGTCGGGGTGCTGGGTGTGATCCGACTGGCGTCCGCCGACACCGACGAGGTCGGCGATCAGATCCTGTTGGCCATCGCCCGCCAGGCCTCGGCCGCAGTCGAGCGGGCCAGCGCTCGCGGTCGGGCGGTCTATCAGGCACAGGTCACGCGGGAATACCAGATCGCCGCCGATGTGCAGCGGTCGCTCCTGCCGAAGCGCCGGGCCGGCCTGCCCACGCTCGACGTCGGTGCCAAGTACGTGCCGTCGACCTTCGTGGGAGGCGACTTCTACGACTGGCATGCCGTCGAGGAGGGTGTGCTCGTCGCCCATGTCGGGGACGTCTCCGGCAAGGGCATGTCGGCGGCCGTCGTCATGTCGATGGCCCAGATGCTCACCCGGGCCGCCATCCGGGAGGGTTACGTGTGCCCGGCGACCATGGCCGAAGTCGTGAACAGCAATCTCTACGGGCAGTTGGTGGACATCGGCGCCTTCGTCACGATGATCTTCCTCCGCTACGAGGCAGGCGTCCTCTCCTGGTCGAACGCCGGCCACTCACCCGTCATCCTGAACCGCAAGGGCGAAGCGGCCAGGGTGCTCGAGGCGCACGGACCGCCGGTCGGCGTGCTCGACTCGCTCACGATGGACTCCGACGAGGTGCCGTTCGTCCCCGGCGACCTGCTCCTGGCCTGCTCCGACGGCATCGTCGAGCAGCGCAACCTGGCAGGGGAGCTCTTCGGTTACGAGCGCCTGGTGCGCATGGTCGACGGGCTCGACCATCTCTCGGCCCAGCAGCTGGCCGACCGGGTCATGCTCGAGGTCGAGGAGTTCGCGGCCGGCACGCCCGGCGACGACGACCGGGCCATCCTGGTGCTCAAGCCGACGGACGAGGGCTGACAAAGCGCGAAAACCATCCGTCAGGTCGTTGCGGTGGCCCGCCGATGCGGCAGAGATGACGGGAAATGTCGGAGACCCTCGCTACGTTGCGGCAGGTATGGATCAGCCGCTCGATCAGCACGCAGCTCCAGCCCGTCCCGTGCAGGTGGAACTCCGCCTCGAAGCCGCCATCGTCGCCGACATGGAATCGCTCGGCATCGATCCGGCGCTGATCTATGCCTTCCAGCACACCGGGGTCATCGTCACCGAAGACACCATCGATCACCTGAGCGACGAGCAGCTGGTCGGCTGGCAGGCGGCCATCGACCGCTACCGGGCGATCGCCTGAGGCCGCCGCCGGTACTGCACGCCCCGGGCCACCCGCTCACCCGCTTCGAAGACCTCCAGCGCCCGCAGGCAGTACGCCATCCGCTGCGCCACGTCCCGGTCGATGTCGGCACACGCGGCCAGGTCGGCGGTCGTGAACGGGTCGGGGAGGCCGTCGGGCACCAAGCGCTCGAGGTCATCGGCGGAGGCGAACTCGTGAAGCTCCACGACCGCTCGCAAGCGACGGTCGACGACTCGCCAGCCCCCGCGCCGCCGTCGCAGGTTGGGGTCGTGGACGCGATGGGTGTCCTCCTCGATCAGCATGACCTGGAGGGAGAGCCGCGGATGGTCGATGAGCGTGGGCAGCGAGACGAGGTCGTCGAAGAGGTTGTAGATCGTCTGGCGCATCGGCGACTTGCGGGGAGAGCGGTCGCGAGCGTGCAGCCATCGGCGGACCGCGATCGGATGCACGATCGTGACGTCGTGGAGGTCGAGGAGTGCGTCGAGCTTGGCGCCCAACGGCCCCAGCGGCCCGGTCTGGATCTCGATGAGCCGTCCGTCGCGCACGATGTCGACGACGTAGCCCTCGATCGGCACCTCCAGCTGGTCGCCGCGCTCGGCCACCAGCTCCTTGAGCTGGCGGTGCAGCGTGCGCTCGTTCAGCATGCCGATGTGCGACATCGCCGCCAACGGTAGGGGTCCGCCGCCTCGCCCCGGGCGGTTTCAGCCGCCATCGATGGACCCCGGAGCAGGAACCCGAGGATCTCGATCGCACGTTCGTGCCCTTGCTGGTGCCGCCCTAATCAGCTCTTCTGGGCGAGCTCCCTGAACTCGTCTGCCACCAGCCCGCGATCCCTCGACAGCGCCCCGGCGGCATGGGCGACGGCGTCCTTGCCGAAACGCTCCCGGACCCGGTCCACGGCCCGATCGAGGTCGTGGTGGCGCCGGCCGATCTCCGAGCCCGGTGTGAGCACCGAGGTGCCGAAGTCGAGCGGGAGCTCCAGTTGGAGCGCCGTGCCGTACGACAGCCCCGACACCCCGACGGCCAGCAGCGAGATCTGCTCGTGCTCGGGATGGTCCCCCAGGCCGTCTGCCACGAGCCGCTTGGCGGCGGTGTAGAGCGCCTCGGTCGACGAGATCGGGGCCCCGAGGGTCAGCGAACGGGTGATCGAGGACATGTCGCCGAAGCGGATGCGCACGGTGATGGTCCGCCCCGCCCGGTCCTTGTCGCGTAGGCGGGCTGCCACCCGGTCGGAGAGACCGTGCAACACCCGGTTGATGTGGTCCTGGTCGATGTCGCGACGCCCGAACCCGGACTGCGAGCTCACCGACTTGGCCCGATGACCGGTGCTCACGCCCCGCGGGTCGCGGTTCCACGACAGCGCGTGCAAGTGCCGAGCGATGCCCTTCCCGAGCCGCCCGCCCAGCGACGACTCCGGAAACCCGGCCAGATCCCCGATCGTCTCGACGCCGTACTCGGCCAGCTTGGCCTGCGTGACCGGCCCGACGCCCCACATCAGCCGGACCGGCAGCGGGTGGAGGAACTCCAATTCGTAGCGCACCGGCACCACGATCATCCCGTCCGGCTTGGCGACCTGTGAGGCGATCTTGGCGAGGAATTTGGTCCTGGCGACGCCGACGGAGATCGGCAGGCCGGTCTCCTCCAGGACCCGTCGCCGCAGGTCGGCGCCCAGCCGACCGGGCTTCCCCATCAGGTGGCGTGAGCCCGACACGTCGAGGAACGCCTCGTCGATCGAGATCTTCTCGACCAGCGGCGTGAAGTCCTCGCAGATGGCGAAGACCTCGTCGCTGAGCCGCGAGTACTCGGAGTAGTGGCCGTCGACGGAGATGAGATCGGGGCAGAGGAGCCGAGCCCTCGAGAACGGCATGCCGGAGCGGACGCCATAGGCGCGGGCCTCGTAGGAGGCGGCCATGACCACACCCCCGCCCACCGAGATCGGC
>JBPEXB010000173.1:0-3127 GCA_052032125.1 Acidimicrobiia bacterium | reverse complement strand
CCATGCGGTAGAGGAACGCGTGCCGCCGTTCCCCCTACCGCGTAGCCTCGGAGGGAAGCGATGGAAGGTGCGCTGGTGGCAGGTGTGCGCTTCGTGTACGTGCCGTGTGCCGACCTGGAGGAGATGCGGCACTTCTACTCCGAGCTCGTCGGACTGGACGAGATCTACCACTCCGACGTCGACCGAACCGTCGCCTATCTGTGCGACGGGCTCCAGTTCAGCGTCTTCGAGCACCCCGACGCCGAGCCGGTCGACGACGGGTGGGCGGTCCAGCCCGGGTGGAACGGCGGGACGGGGGCGCTGACGAGTTGGTCCGTCACGCTGGCGGACGACATGGCGTTCGCGGCCGCCGTCGAACGGCTGCAGAAGGCGGACGTCGAGGCTGCCCACGAGTCACCGGAGTGGGTCTTCTACTGGAGCTTCCCGGTCAAGGACCCGATGGGCAACACGGTCGAGATCACCTGGGCGCCGGAGGGCTGACCGTCAGCGGCCCAGCAGGCGGCGGACCTCGGAGTCCGGGACCTGCTCGAAGTCGTCGTAGAACAATCCGATGGCTCGGAACGGCTCCGGGCTCTCCAGCACGATGACGTCGTCCGCGTCGGAGCCGAGTCGATCGACCGTAGCCCTCGGGGCGACCGGCACCGCCACGATGACCTGGGCCGCGCCGCGTGCCCGCATGACCTGACAGGCCGCTCTGGCGGTCGAGCCCGTGGCGATGCCGTCGTCCACGATCACGGCGGTGCGCCCAGCCACATCGATCGGCGCCCGACCTCCGCGCCAGGCAGCCGCCTTGGCAGCCAGACGCTCGGTTGCCTTGGCCACAGCTGTCCTCCACACACGTTCGGTGATGTGCGCAGCTTCGATGACGGTTGGCTCCTCTACCACGATGCCGCTCTCTCCGACGGCACCCATGGCAAGCTCCGGCTGGGTCGGGACACCGAGCTTGGCGACCAGCACGACGTCGAGCGGAGCCTGCAGTCGGCGGGCGACGGCGTGGGCGACCGGCACGCCGCCGCGAGGGAGCGCCAGCACGACCGGATCGGCGAGGTCGCGCCGTGCGACTTCGGCGGCGAGGCGGGTCCCGGCGTCGAGACGATCCTCGAACAGCGGGCGTCGGTGCCACATGGGTCGATTGTGGCAGGGACGTCCTGGCCGATCTGCGACACTGCGGCCGCACCGCGACAGGAGGTTCATGGCACGGCTCGACGTCGACTTCGTTCGTTCGCAGTTCCCGGCGTTCGAGGAGCCCTCGTTGAAGGGTTGGGCGTTCTTCGAGAGCGCCGGTGGTTCCTACATGGCCCGTCAGGTCATCGAGCGGCTGGACGAGTTCCATCGCCAGACCAAGGTGCAGCCCTATTGGGACTTTCCTGCCTCCCGGGCGGCCGGCGAGGCGATGGACGAGGCGCACGAGAAGCTGGCTGGTTGGATGAACGTCGGCGTCGACGAGGTCCACATCGGGCCGTCGACCACTCAGAACATCTACGTGCTGGCCAACGCCTTCCGGGAGACCTGGAGCGACGGCGACCAGATCGTGGTCTCGGCGCAAGACCACGAGGCCAACGCCGGCGCCTGGCGCCGCCTGGCCGATCGAGGCATCACGGTCGTCGAGTGGAAGGTCGATCCCGACACGGGGGCGCTCGACCCCGCCGCTCTCGATGACCTGCTCACGCCCACGACCCGGCTGGTGGCGTTTCCCCACTGCTCCAACGTCGTCGCCGCCATCAATCCCGTCGACGTGATCGCCGAGAAGGCGCACGCCGTCGGCGCCCAGGTGGTGGTGGACGGCGTCTCGTACGCCCCGCATGGCCTTCCGGACGTGACGGCTCTGGGCGCCGACGTCTACCTGTTCTCTGCCTACAAGACCTATGGACCGCACCAGGGCGTGATGACGGTGCGGCGGGAACTGCTGGACCGGCTCGGCAATCAGTCGCACTACTTCAACGCCGGCTCGCCGCGGGCCAAGCTGGTGCCGGCCGGCCCCGATCATGCCCAGATCGTCGGCTGTGGGGCGATGGTCGACTACTTCGACGCCGTGTTCGAGCACCACGACGGATCCTCCCTTCCGGCGGCCGAGCGGGGGAAGGTGGTCCACGACCTGATGCGGGACCACGAGACTGAGCTCCTCGCCCGGGTGCTTGGCTATCTGGGCGAGCGGGACGACGTGCGGCTGGTTGGCCCGTCGGTCGCCGAGCTCCGAGCGCCGACTGTCTCGATCATCCCCGAGCAGCGATCACTCCAGGAGGTCCACGACACGCTGCTCGACCACCGCGTGGCGATGGGCACCGGCCACTTCTACGCCCCTCGCCCCCTGCAGGGCATGGGTGTGCCGACCGAGACCGGAGTGTTGCGCTTGTCGTTCGTGCACTACACGAGCGAGGACGAGGTCACACAGCTGCTGGAGGGCCTGGACGCGGCACTCGGCTGAGGCGCGAGTCAGCAATCGGACGAACGGGCGAACGCCAGCGGGAACCAGGGCCCCAGCCGCTGTTATGCGCATCCCCCTCGGAAAGAGAACCGGGGCCCTGGCACCGCTCCGAGGTCCTGCCACCCTACAAACTGGAGACCTCGCTCCACAAGTGATACCCGACGCCGCGTCGGCATGTCAGCCGGGTGGCCCGAGGAGCCACCGCTACGCTCCCGTCGATGGGCCTGCTGTACGACCGGATCGAGACACCGGAGCACACGATCATCCGCTTCTCGAGGTACCTGCTCGGGCTCATCGGCATCGGCATCATCTACGTCGGGCTCGTGCTCATCATCCGCAACGTGTGGCTGTCGCTGTTCCTCTCGATCCTCCTGATCTTCGTGATCTCGTGGGACATGCGGGCAGTCCGTGAAGAGCTCGTCGCCGCACAGCAGGCCGGCACCGTCACCCGCTCCGGGCGGAGGATGTCGCTGCGCGACCCGCTGACCTACGCCATCGCCAAGAAGCCGGCCAAGCGCCCCCGCAAGCCCAAGCGCAAGTCGCGGTAGGGCGGCAATCCCCGGAGGTCGGCACCACGCTCGGTAACGTCCGAGCATGTTCGCCCAGACGTTGACCGACGCATGCGGGCGCGAGCCGGGCACGGTCTGTGAGCTCGTGTTCGAGCTGACCGGGAGCGAGTCGCTGGCGGGCCTCTCCGAGACG
>JBPEXB010000172.1:0-2593 GCA_052032125.1 Acidimicrobiia bacterium | reverse complement strand
CTCGCCTACATCGACCACGAGTCGGGCGAGATCCGCAAGTTCGAGGGCAACCCGGCTCATCCCGGCTCCCGAGGCCGCAACTGCGCCAAGGGCCCGGCGACGATCAACCAGGTCTACGACCCCGAGCGGATCCTGTATCCCCTCAAGCGCAAGGGCGATCGTGGCAGCGGCGAGTGGGAACGCGTGAGCTGGGACGACGCACTCGAGGACATCGCCGGCCGCATGCGGACGGCCATCGAGGAGGGTCGCAACAACGAGATCATGTACCACGTGGGCCGGCCGGGCGAGGACGGCTTCATGGATCGCACGCTGAAGGCGTGGGGGGTCGACGGCCACAACAGCCACACCAACCTGTGCTCGTCGGGCGCCCGCACCGGCTACGCCATGTGGATGGGTCACGACCGCCCCTCCTCGGACTTCGCCAACGCCCGGTTCATCCTGCTCCTGTCGAGCCACCTGGAGACCGGCCACTACTTCAACCCGCACGCCCAGCGGATCATCGAGGGCAAGCAGGCCGGGGCCAAGCTGGCCACGATCGACCCGCGTCTGTCGAACACGGCCTCGATGTCCGACTACTGGCTCTCCACCTGGCCCGGGACCGAGCCGGCGCTGTTCCTGGCGATCGCCCGCGAGCTGCTGCACCGGGACGCCATCCATCGCGAGTTCATCCGGCGCTGGGTCGACTGGGAGAGGGCGCTCGAGCACTTCACACCCGATCGCACCGATTTCGAGTCGTTCATCGACCTGCTGAAGGAGCACTACGACGGCTACACGATGGAGTGGGCGGCCGAGGAGTGCGGCGTGCCGGTCGAGCAGATCATGGCGGTGGCCGACGGCATCGCAGATGCCGGGACCAGGTTCTCGTCCCACACGTGGCGCTCGACGGGCTCGGGCAACCTGGGTGGTTGGCAGGCCGCCCGCACGCTCTGGTTCCTCCACGTGCTCACCGGCTCGGTCGGCACGAAGGGCGGGTGCTCGCCCAACTCGTGGGCCAAGTTCAAGCCCACCCATTGGAACACCCCGCCGACCCACTCGAGCTGGAACGAGCTGCTCTGGCCCCCCGAGTATCCCTTCGCCCACCACGAGCTGTCCTTCCTGCTGCCCTACTTCCTCAAGGAGGGCCGCGGGAAGGTGGACGTCTACTTCAGCCGGGTCTACAACCCGGTGTGGACCAACCCGGACGGGTTCTCCTGGATCGAGGTCCTCACCGACGAGGAGAAGGTGGGCCTGCACGTGGCGCTCACCCCGACGTGGTCGGAGACTGCCCAATACGCCGACTACGTGCTGCCGATGGGCGTCGGCGCCGAGCGGCACGACACGCAGTCGTACGCGACCCACGCCGGCAGCTGGCTCGGCTTCCGCCAACCCGTGCTGCGGGTGGCGGGCGAGAAGGCCGGCACGACCTACGAACGCACCCACGAGGCCAACCCTGGCGAGGTCTGGGAGGAGGTCGAGTTCTGGATCGACCTCTCATGGAAGGTCGATCCCGACGGCACGCTCGGCATCAAGCAGTGGTTCGCCTCTCCGAACGACCCGAGCCGCCCCGTGTCGGTCGACGAGTACTACGGATGGATGTTCGAACATTCTGTCCCGGGTCTGCCGGAGAAGGCAGGGGAGCTCGGCCTCACCCCGCTGGAGTACATGCGCAAGTTCGGTGTCTTCGAGATCGCCCGCGACGGCGACATCTACGAGGTCCACGACCGGGTGGTCGAGGCCGACAGCATCGGCATGGACGGCATGGCCTATCACGATGGGACCATCGTGGGGGTCGGCATCGACGGAGTCGCCCGCAAGGGCTTCGCCACCCAGGGCAAGAAGCTCGAGTGGTGGTCCGAGACGATGCACGACTGGGGGTGGGAGCGTGAGGCGACCCCTGGCTACCTCCGAACCCACGTGTACTGGCGGGACATGGAGCTGTCGGGCAACGAGCGCATCCTGTTGCCGATCTTCCGCCTGCCGACCCTGATCCACACCCGCTCCGGCAACGCCAAGTACCTCTACGAGATCAGCCATGGCCATCCGCTGTGGATGAACCCGAGGGACGCCGACGCCCTCGAGTTCGACACCGGCGACCTCATCCGCATCACGACCGAGTCGGGCCACTTCGTGATGCGGGTGTGGCGCACCGAGGGCATCCGCCCCGGCGTCGTGGCGGCCTCGCACCACCTCGGCCGCTGGCGGCTCAAGGACGACATGGGCAACGAGCGATGGTCGTCGGCCCTCGTGGACGTCGGGAAGCTCGAGGACGGTCGCTGGCGCCTCCGCCAGCAGAAGGGCATCGAGCCGTTCACCTCGGACGACCCGGACTCCGAGCGGATCTGGTGGTCCGACGCCGGCGTCAACCAGAACCTGGCTCACCCGCCCCACCCCGACCCGATCTCGGGCATGCATGCCTGGCATCAGCGAGTACGGCTCACCGCCGCCGAGGAGGGCGACCAGTACGGCGACGTCGTCGTGGACACGACCAAGAGCTTCAACGTCTACCGCGAGTGGCTGAAGCTCACCAAGCCCGGCCCCGGCCCGGGCGGCCTGCGCCGCCCCCTGTGGCTCAACCGCCCCATCAAGCCAACAGAAGATGCCTATTACGCATGAA
>JBPEXB010000171.1:0-1783 GCA_052032125.1 Acidimicrobiia bacterium | reverse complement strand
CCCTTGACGTGGGCGGCGCCGCCGGCATGGCGGCAGATGCGGTCCTGCTGGTGCTGGTCGGCGCCCTGGCCGGGGTGGGCACGGCCTCGACGGCTGCGTTCGTCGCGCTGGCGGGCATGAGCGTGCTGTTGATGGTGGCGGTGTGGTTCTCGTTGAAGGAACCGTCCTATCCGGGCGTGATGGCCGCCACCGGTCTCAGCTACCTGGCGGTCCTCACCTCGCTCGGCGCCACGGCGCTGGGGAGGACCCTGCTGGCGGGGTCGGGCGCCTTCTTCCTCTTCGAATAGGCTGCTGCGGTCATGGACGTGTACACCAAGAAGGGCGACGACGGCACCACCGGGCTGTTCTACGGCGGTCGGGTGGGCAAGGACGATCCCGCCCCGGAGGCCTACGGCGCCGTCGACGAGGCGGTAGCGGCGCTCGGTGCCGCTCGAGCCGAGGCACCGGCCGACGTGGGCGAGCGCATCCTGGAGCTGCAACGCCAGCTCTTCGTGGTGGCTGCCGAGCTGGCCACCAACCCGGACAAGCGCGACAACCTCGTCGACGGCACGAGCCGGGTCACCGCCGACATGGTCACCCAGCTCGAGGCGTGGATCGACGAGGTGGTGGCCGACGTCGGCCTCCCCGATCAGTTCGTCGTCCCGGGCTCGGACCGGTTCGCAGCCATGCTCGACGTCGCCCGGGCCGTGATCCGGCGCGCCGAGCGCCGAGCGGTCGCCTACGCCAGGACCGGCGGGCTCGGGGACAGCCAGGTCGTGCCTTACCTCAACCGGCTGGCCGACTACGCCTACATGCTGGTGCGAGCGGCCGAACACGAGTGGGAGCCATCCCGCCTCGACGAGTGAGGAGCAGACCTCGATGGACATCACCTTCGTTGGATCGACCGCGGACGCCTCCGCCGACATCATCGGCCTGGGCGCCGGGTCGGACCGGTCATGGCTCGCCGACGGCGGGGACCTGGTCGAGGCGCTGGGCGAGGCGTTCACGAGGGTGCTCGACGATGCCGAGTTCGAGGGCAAAGCGGGCCAATCGGTGTCGTTCAACACCGGAGCCGAGGCTCCCCACACCGTGGTGGCGCTCGGGGTCGGCGACGACCCGGACGACGAGACGATCCGCCAGGCAGCCGGCGCGCTCGGCCGCAAGGCCACCAAGGCCGTGCGTCTGGCGACCACGCTGGCCCACGGGGGCCGGGTCGGGCCGGTGGTGGAGGGTGTGCTGCTGTCCCAGTACACGTTCAACCGCTACCTGTCGGATCCCAAGGAGCCGTCCACCGAGTCGCTGGTGCTGGTCGCCGACGCCGATCCTGAGGCGGCGACGCACGCCGAGGCCGTCGCCCGGGCGACGATGCTGGCCCGCGATCTGATCAACACCCCGGCCGCCGACAAGGCCCCGTCGGCGATCGAGGAGCTGGTGGCGTCCATGGCGGCCGACACCGGGCTCAGGCTCGTGGTTCACGATCGTGAGGCGCTCGTCGAGGGGGGCTTCGGCGGCGTGTTGGGAGTCGCCGCCGGATCGGATCGGCCTCCCCGCCTGCTCGAGATGTGGCACGAGCCCGACGGAGCCGACGCGTTCGTCGTGCTGGTCGGCAAGGGGATCACGTTCGACTCGGGCGGGTTGAGCCTCAAGCCGGCGTCGAACATGGAGACGATGAAGACCGACATGTCGGGCGCCGCGGCGGTGATCGGCGCCATGCAGGCGATCGCCGCGCTCGACGTCCCCGTCAGGGTGCTAGGCCTCACCCCATTGACCGACAACATGCCGGGACCGCTGGCCACCAAGCCCG
>JBPEXB010000170.1:0-10423 GCA_052032125.1 Acidimicrobiia bacterium | reverse complement strand
ACCCCGGCCCACTAACCTGCCGTCCCCATGCACTCCAACGAGATCCGCCGTGCCTTCCTCGACTTCTTCGCCGAGCGCGAGCACGTCGTGCGCCCTTCCGCGTCGCTGATCCCGACCGACCCGACGCTGCTGCTCACCAACGCCGGCATGGTGCCCTTCAAGCCGTATTTCCTCGGCGAGGAACGCGCTCCGTGGGAGCGGGCGGTGAGCATCCAGAAGTGCGCACGCACCGTGGACATCGACCTCATCGGGACCACAGCTCGCCACCTGACCATGTTCGAGATGCTGGGCAACTTCTCGTTCGGCGACTACTTCAAAGAGGGGGCGATTCGCTTCGCCTACGACTTCATCACCGAGTCCCTGGGCATCGACCCGGATCGCCTCTGGTACACGGTCTACGAGACCGACGACGAGGCGGCGGAGATCTGGCTCGACGTCATGGGCATCCCCGAGGGCCGCCTCCAGCGAGGCGGCAAGGACAACTTCTGGCAGATGGGCGTTCCCGGTCCCTGCGGTCCAGCCTCGGAGATCTTCATCGATCGGGGCGCCCGCTACGGGGAGGACGGCGGCCCGATCGGCGGCGGGGAGGACCGGTTCGTCGAGCTGTGGAACCTCGTCTTCATGCAGAACATCCAGGACGAGCCCTATCACGTCGTGGGCGACCTACCCGCCAAGAACATCGACACCGGGACCGGCCTGGAACGGCTCGCCATGGTGCTCCAGGACGTCGACACGCTCTTCGAGGTGGACAGCGTGGCGGGCGTGCTGCAACGGGCTGCCGCCGAGCTGGGCCTGCAGTACGGCGACGACGCCGAGGCCGATGTGACCCTCCGCATCCTCGCCGACCATGCGCGGGCGTCGACGTTCCTCATCGGAGACCTGGTGATGCCCGGCAACGAGGGGCGTGGCTACGTGGTGCGCCGCCTGCTCAGACGGGCCGTGCGCCATGCGTGGCAGCTCGGCTCCGAGAAGCCGATCATGCCCGAGCTGGCGCAGGTCACCGCCGAGATCATGGCGGACGCCTATCCGGACCTCACGGAGAACCTGGACTTCATCCTGCAGGTGATCACTCGCGAGGAGGAGCAGTTCCGGCGCACGCTCGCCACCGGCACCGAGATGCTCGACGAGGCGCTGGGCGAGCTCGGCGAGGGTGGGCAGCTGAGCGGGGCGGTGGCCTTCAAGCTGCACGACACCTATGGGTTCCCGATCCACCTCACCGAGGAGATCGTCGCCGAGCGAGGCGGCACCGTCGACGTCGAGGGCTTCGAGTCGGAGATGGCCGAGCAGCGGGCCAGAGCCAAGGCGGCGTGGAAGGGCGGCGAGGCAGCAGCCCAGGCCGAGACGTACAAGCAGCTGCTCGACACCGTCGGGCCAACCGACTTCGTCGGCTACACGAGCGACGAGGCGACCGCCCGGATCCTTGCCATCCTCAGGGACGGTGAGCAGGTCGAGACCGCAGAGAAGGGCCAGACCGTCGAGGTCTTCCTCGATCAGTCGCCGTTCTATGCCGAGGCGGGCGGCCAGGTCGGCGATGTGGGAGTGCTCAGCTCCGAGTCGGGATCGGTGGAGGTGCGAGACACGCAGGCCACGATCGCCGAGCTGCGCGGTCACCGAGGCACGGTGGCGAGCGGATCGATCCAGGTCGGGCAGACCGTCGATGCCCGCATCGACAGCCCCCGGCGGGACCGGATTCGCAAGAGCCACACGGGAACCCACGTGCTCCACTGGGCGTTGCGCGAGGTGATCGGCGAGCACGCCAATCAGGCCGGGTCGCTGGTCGAGGATGGCCGGCTGCGCTTCGACTTCAATCACTACGCAGCGGTCGCAGACGAGGAGCTGGCCGACATCGAGGGCCTGGTGAACAGGAAGATCGTCGCCAACCACGAGGTGGGGACCTTGGAGACCACCAAGGACGAAGCGGAGAAGATGGGGGCGCTCGCCTTCTTCGGCGACAAGTACGGCGAGCACGTGCGCGTCGTGAAGGTGGGCGACTTCTCGGTCGAGTTCTGCGGCGGCACGCACGTGGGTGCCGCAGGCGAGATCGGCCCACTGCTGGTCACCGGGGAATCGTCGATCGGATCGAACCTCAGGCGAGTGGAGGCCTTGACCGGCATGTCTGCGTATGACCACGTTCGGGCTGTGCGAGATCGCCTCGCCGACGTGGGCCGCTTCCTCCAGGTGGGGATGGATGACGTCCCCGCCCGCGTGCGGGCGCTCGCCGAACGAGCGGATCAGATGCAAGAAGCATTGGAGCGGCAGTCACAACAGCAGCAATCCGAGCTGGCCGCCGCGCTGGCCGAGGGCGTCGAGCATGTCAACGACATCCCCACGGTGGTGGCGGAGGTCCCCGACATGGCCGCCGACGCCCTCCGCTCGGTCGGCACTCAGGTACGGGAACGGCTCGGCAGGAGCGTCGTGATGTTGGGGAGCACGACCGGCGGCAAGGGCTCACTCCTCGGATTGGTGTCGAAGGATCTCGTCGGCGAAGGGATCTCAGCCGCAGAGCTGCTGATGCAGGGCGCAAAGGTGCTCGGCGGCGGCGGGAGCCGCGATCCCGAGCTGTCGCAGGCGGGAGGGCCCCACGGTGAGCGCATCGGGGAGGCCCTCGATGCGATTCGTGAGGCGGTTGGTCGCGCCCTCGCCGAGCGATGACCGACGAGCGGCCTGTCGACCTGCCGGCCGCCGGTCGGTTGATGGGACTCGATCACGGCAGCACCCGGGTGGGTGTCGCCCTGTCCGACGGGCTGCGGCTGGCCGCGCATCCTCATACGGTGATACCCGCTGCCGACCCGGACCTCCTCGCGGAGATCGCCTCCATCGCCACCGAACACGGCGTGGTGGCGATCGTGGTGGGGCTCCCGCGGTCACTGGACGGCACCGAGTCCGCCTCGGCGGCGGCTGCCCGCGACTTCGCCGAGCGGTTGCGGTCGGCGGTGGAGTTGCCGGTGCATCTCTACGACGAGCGGTACACGACCAAGGTGGCGGAGGCAGCGTTGCTGGCCGCCGACACCTCTCGTCGCAAGCGCAAACAGCGGGTGGACAAGGTGGCTGCGGCGGTGATGCTGCAAGGCTTCCTCGATCGATATCGGGGCGACGGGCGTGAGTGATCGGTACGAGCACGAGATCCTGCTCGAAGAGCCGGGCACCGAGGACCGCCCCCGGGTCGGTGCTGCCGGGGTGGCGGTCGGCGTCGGCCTGGCGGCCATCCTGCTGCTGGGCCTGTTCATCGGGGGCCGGGCGGCTGCCGACTGGATCGGCGGGCTCTCGGGCTTCGGGGGACCGCCGGACGTGACCGCCGAGGTGGTGCCGGGTCGCGCCGTCGTCGTCGAGATCGCCGCCGGGTCGTCGGCCCGCCAGATCGGTGCGCTGCTGGTGCAACAGGGAGTCATCGCCTCGAGCGGCGAGTTCGAGTCCGAGGTCCGATCCCGAGATGCGAGCAGCAGCCTCAAGGCGGGCGACTACGAGCTCATCTCGGGCATGGCGATCGGCGACATCATCGACGCCCTCATCGAGGGCCCCAACCTCACGACCGTCCGGGTCACGATCGTCGAGGGACGCAGGATCGGCGAGGTGTTGGAGGACCTGGCTCGCCAGACCGACTTCACCCGCGACGAGTTCGCCGCCGCGCTCCTCGACGGGAGCGTGCGGTCGATCTACCTGCCGGAGGACGAGGTGGGCATCCAGGCCTGGGAGGGCCTGCTGTTCCCGGACACCTACGAGTTCTTCGCCGCCTCGACCCCTCCCGAGATGCTCCAACGGCTGGCCAACGAGATGGAGCGTCGGGTGAGCCAGCTCGACTGGGAGCCGGTGCGCGAGGCCGGTTACTCGATCTACGAGGGCATCGTGATGGCGTCGATGATCGAGGCCGAGGCGGGCATCGACGACGACCGTCCCCGGATCGCCAGCGTGCTCTACAACCGCCTCGATCTGGGCATGATGCTGCAGATCGACGCCACCGTCCTCTACGCACTCGGGCAGCGCCGCACCGGCCTGACGCTCGAGGATCTCGAGGTGGAGTCGCCGTACAACACCTATCAGGTGACCGGGCTCCCGCCGACGCCGATCGGGGCACCCGGGTTCCTGTCGCTGCAAGCGGTGGTGGCGCCGGCGGAGACCGAGTTCCTCTACTACGTGCTCTCGTCGCCCGACGGCGCGCACACCTTCACCGCGACGTACGAGGACTTCCTCGTCGCCAAGGAGCAGGCCAGGGAGGACGGCCTCCTCCCGTGAGGTGCGTGTGACCGACCGCTACCTGGTCGTGGGCGATCCCGTCGACCACTCGCTGTCCCCGGTCATCCAGCAGGCCGCCTTCGGGCACTTCGGCATCGACGCCGTCTACGGACGCCGAAACGTCGATCTGGACGGGCTGCGCACGGTGGTCGATGAGATCCGGTCGGGCGACCTGGCCGGCGTGAACGTGACGATGCCGCACAAGGCCTCGGCCGCCGGGCTGGCTGACGAAGTGCGGGGCGAGGGCGCCCGGGTCGGGGCGGTGAACACGCTGTGGGCCGAGGACGGCCAGGTCATCGCGACGTCCACCGACCCGGAGGGCGTGCGCCATGCGTGGCGGGCGGCGCATCTCCCCGACGGCGCTCCGGCGCTGGTGCTGGGAGCCGGGGGAGCTGCCGGTGCCGCCCTCGTCGCCCTCGAGGGACGCTCACTCCACGTGGCGGCCCGCCGGCCCGCAGCGGCCGAGGCCTTGATCGCCCGGTTGGCGATCGATGCTCGTCCCCGGCCGTGGGGGGACCCGGTGCCGGGATGCGTGGTCGTCAACGCCACGCCCCTGGGCATGGCGGGTGAGCGCCTACCGCCCGCCGTGATCGAGGCGGCTGCGGGCCTCCTGGAGATGACGTATGGCGCTCGTCCGAGCCCGGCGACCACGGCGATGACCGATCGTGGCCTCCCCGTCGCCACCGGCGAGCTGATGCTCGTCGGCCAGGGGGCTGCGTCGTTTGCGATCTGGACCGGACGGGCGGTCCCGTCTGGCGTGATGGAGGCGGCGCTGGCCACCGCCCAGAGTGGTCGATAAGCCTCAAGCGCTTCTCAGCCGACGCCGAAGGATCAGGGAGCGCCTCCGGGGACCGGTGTGTTCCGTGTGGCGCGAAACCACTGGTGTGGAGGGTTGATGACACTTTCGGGGAACATCGAGTCCTTTCCCCTGTCGGAGGTGCTGCGGCTGGCCGCTCGGAGTCGCCAGTCCGGTCTGCTCCGGATCGAGTCGGGCGGGGTGCACGGGCGCGTCTACTTCACCGACGGACTCCTGACCTACGCCACCACCCGGGACCACGACGATCTGGGCGGCGACCTCACCCAGCTGGGCATGATCGATCCCCACAAGTGGTATCCGGTCGAGCGCGGCGAGGAGCCGATCGCCTCGGCGCTCGCCCAGGGCACCACCAACGAGGACGTCCGTCGTTTCCTCGCCGAGCGGGTGGCCGACGTCCTGGTGCGCCTGCTCCGGTCCCGCCACGGCCGGTTCGACTTCTCGGAGGAGGCGCAGCCCACCTACATCACCGGCCAGCGCTTCGAGGTCGAGGAAGTCCTCCACGGCGTCGAGGCGCGGGTGCGGGAGTGGGCCGAGATCGAGGCCACCATCCCGGTCGAGAACGCCACGATCCACATGGCGCGAGATCTCGGCGACCGTGACACGATCACCGTCGACGACACCGCCTGGAGGATCCTGGCGGCGCTCGGTTCCCGCTCGACCGTGGACGGCGTCGCCGACGACACCGGCCTCGGAGACTTCGTCGTCGCCAAGACCATGGCGGACATGGTCCGCAAGGGATTGCTCGAGGTGAAGGTCGCCTCCGAGCTGGACGCCCACCGTGAGCGCATGAACGACACGTACGGCGCAGGCGAGCCGAGCCCGGTCGGGGCCGAGGCGCCTGCCGCCGCCACGCCAGGACAGTCACCACCGGAGTCGATCTCGGAGGACTCCAGCATCGTCGAGTTCTTCAAGCGGCCTGAGGACCGCTCGGGGACGGATGGCTGGTGATCCTGTGAACGGGGGCGGCCACCTCGGGACCGTGCTGCTCGAAGAAGGGCTCATCACTGAAGATGTGCTGAACCGAGCGATCGAGATCACCAAGGAGAAGGATCACCCCCTCGGCCGGGTCCTGGTCGACGAGGGCTTCCTCCCCGAATCCGACCTCGTTCGGGCGCTGGCGCGCCACATCGGCATCGAGTTCGTCGACCTCGGCGAGATCACCGTCGACCCGGCTGCGGCCTCGCTCATCCCCGACGCGCTGGCGCGCCGCTACGCCGCCCTCCCGATCGGGTTCGAAGACGACCGTCTCGTCATCGCCATGGCCGACCCCGGCAACGTCCTGGCGGTCGACGACATCCGGGCGATCTCCGGGATGGAGGTCATCACCCGGGTCGCCACGCGTTCTGACGTCGAGGATGCCCTCAGCCGGCTGGCCGGGCTCGACGATTCGGTCACCGACCTGGCCGAGATGGCGGCCGACGGCGTCGAGCAGGAGGACCTGAGCGCCGTCGAGTCGGCGGCCGACGAGGCACCGGTCATCAAGCTCGTCAACACGCTCATCACTCGCTCGGCGGCCGACCGAGCCTCCGACATCCACATCGAGCCGAACGACCGCGACCTGCTGATCCGCTATCGGATCGACGGCGTGCTGCACGAGCTGATGAGGACGCCGCGATCGATCGCCAGAGCGGTCGTGAGCCGGCTGAAGATCATGGCCGACATCGACATCGCCGAGCGACGTCGACCGCAAGACGGCCGCATCAGTCTGCGGGTCTCCGGCAAGCAGATCGACCTTCGTGTCTCCACGCTGCCGACCATCTACGGCGAGAAGGTCGTGATGCGGATTCTCGACAACTCGACGGCGATGCTGACGCTGAACGACCTCGGGTTCCTCCCCGACACCTCGGAGCGCTATGCCGAGAGCTACACCAAGCCGTACGGGACGATCCTGGTGACCGGGCCGACCGGTTCGGGTAAGTCGACGACGCTCTACGCCACGCTCAACGTGCTCAACCAGCCCGAAGTCAACATCGTCACGGTCGAGGACCCGGTCGAGTACCGGCTGAACGGGATCAACCAGGTGCAGGTCAACAAGAAGGCGGGGCTCACGTTCGCCAGCGCCCTCCGCTCGTTCCTGCGCCAGGACCCCGACATCATGCTCGTCGGTGAGATCCGTGACATCGAGACGGCCAACATCGCCATCGAGTCCGCCCTGACCGGCCACCTCGTGCTCTCCACGCTTCACACCAACGACGCGCCGTCGAGCATCAGCCGGCTGGTCGAGATGGGTGTCGAGCCGTTCCTCGTCGGTTCGGCGGTCGACGCCATCCTCGCCCAGCGGCTCGCCCGCCGCCTGTGTAGCTCGTGCAAGAAGCCGTACCAGCCGACCATGGAGGCGCTCTCCGAGGTGGGGTGGGACCGGGAGGACCTCGGCGACGAGATCCCCACCCTCTACCGGCCCGAGGGGTGTGGGTCGTGCTCGGGCACCGGCTACAAGGGTCGGCTGGCACTCCACGAGCTGATGCAGGTGTCCGACGAGGTCGAGCGGATGACGGTCGAGCGGGCCTCGACCGACGACATCGCCAAGATGGCCCGTCAGCAGGGCATGCGGCCCCTCAAGTACGACGGGCTGGCCAAGGTCGCCCAGGGGCTCACCTCCATCGAAGAGATTCTTCGCGTCGTCGTCTGACCTGCTTCAGCGGGCCCCCGCCGCTGCCGATGTTTCCTCAGGACCGCACAGAGTGAGATGGAACGGCACGCACGGTGGGAACCGGCTGTCGTCCGCCCGCCCGGCGGAGCTCCATCGCACGGCCACAGGCCGCAGAACACGTCGAGAAAGGGCGGGAAGACGGTGAACAGCGCCTCACGCAAGCTCGGGGAGTTGCTCGTCGATCGGCACCTGGTGTCGAAGGACGTGCTCGAGCATCTGTTGGCCCAGGAACGGGAGACCGGTGTCCCCGTGGCGCGGCTCATGGTCGACGACGGCCACGTCCGTGAGGAAGACCTCCTCCGCACGATCGCCGAGCGGGTCGGCATGGACTTCATCGAGCTGGACGATGCCCTCTTCGAGCCGGACGCGGTGGGGCGTCTGCCGGAGGCCGCTGCCCGGGCGATGACCGCTCTCCCGATCCGCACCAACGACTCGGCGCTCGTCGTGGCGGTGGCAGACCCGTTCGACCCGGAGATGCACCGGCGGCTCGAGCAAGTCACGGGCATGCGGGTCACGCTCGCCCTGGCCACCCGCGACGCCGTCAAGCGAGCGCTCGACTTCGTCCACGGCCCCGACGCCCAGCCGGACCTGCAGGTGGTGCGTGAGGACGGCACCGTCGAGCGGGTGCCGGAAGCGCCCATCGAGGTCGAGACGTCGCTCCACATCAACGACCTGCTCATCGCCCTCGTCGAGCTGGACGGATCCGATCTGCACCTCACCGCCGGCACGCCGCCGCAGGCCCGCATCAACGGCGACCTCAAGATCATCAAGGACACGGACATCATGCTCCCCGCCCAGCTGCGGGAGATGGTCTATTCGATCCTGACCGAGAAGCAGCGCGAGACCCTGGAGGAGACCCAGGAGCTCGACTGCTCGCATCCCGTCCCCGGCCACGGTCGTTTCCGTGTGAACGTGTTCTTCCAGCGGGATTCGATCGGGGCCGTGTTCCGCGCGATCCCCTCCGAGATCCAGTCGCTGGGCGAGCTCGGCCTGCCCCGAGTCGTGGAGTCGTTCTCCGACATCCCGCGTGGCCTGGTGCTGGTGACGGGGCCCACCGGATCCGGCAAGTCGACCACGCTGGCCTCGATCATCGACCGGGTCAACGAGACCCGGCCGGTGCACATCATGACGGTCGAGGACCCGATCGAGTTTCTCCACCGGCACAAGCGGGCCATCGTCAACCAGCGTGAGGTCGGCGCCGACACGCAGGGATTCTCCAACGCCCTGCGCCACGTGCTGCGCCAGGATCCCGATGTCATCCTCGTGGGCGAGATCCGCGACCTCGAGACGATCTCGACCGCACTGACCGCCGCCGAGACCGGCCACCTCGTCTTCGCCACGCTGCACACCCAGGACGCCCCTCAGTCGATCGACCGCATCATCGATGTGTTCCCGCCGCACCAGCAGCAGCAGGTGCGGGTCCAGCTGGCCTCGTCGTTGCAAGCGGTCGTCACCCAGCAGCTGGTCCCCAACAAGGACGCGATGGGCCGCTCGGTGGCCGCCGAGGTGCTGGTGGCCACGCCCGCCATCCGCAACCTGATCAGGGAGGGCAAGGTCCACCAGATCACCACCGCCATGCAGGCAGGTGGCGCCCACGGGATGGTGACGATGGATCAATCACTGGCCGATCTGGTCAAGCGGCAGGCCATCTCCTACGAGATGGGCGTCGAACGGTGCGCCAACGTCGAGGACTTCCAGCGCCTCGTCGGACGGGCGTAGGAGGCAATCATGGCGACGACGTACGTCTACAAGGTCCGCGACAAGTCCGGCCAGATCCAAGACGGGGAGATGGAGGCCGGCTCGCAGGCTGCGGTCGCCAAGGCGCTGAGGGACAAGGGCTTCAACCCGATCTCGGTCGACGAGAAGAAAGACTCGGCGCTCCAGAAAGAGATCAAGATCCCGGGCTTCTCGGACCGGATCAAGATCAAGGACGTGGCGGTCTTCAGCCGTCAGTTCGCCACGATGATCAACTCGGGGTTGTCGCTGCTCCGCTCCCTCAACATCCTCGCCGAGCAGACCCAGAACGGGGCGCTGGCCAAGATCATCCTCGAGGTCAAGGCAGAGGTGGAGAAGGGGGCAAGCCTCTCCGATGCCATGGCCAAGTTCCCCAAGGCGTTCAACACGCTCTACGTGTCGATGGTCAAAGCCGGCGAGATCGGCGGTGTGCTCGACGAGACGCTGATCCGCCTGGCCGACACCATCGAGGCGCAGGTCGAGCTTCGGTCCAAGATCCGTTCGGCCATGATGTACCCGTCCGCAGTGATGGGCCTGGTGGTCCTGATCGTGACGGCGATGCTGATCTTCATCGTCCCGATGTTCGAGAACCTCTACGCCGACCTCGGCGGCGAGCTGCCGGTCCCCACCAAGATGCTGCTGGCGCTCTCCCAACTGATCACCAAGTTCTGGTACGTGGCCATGGGCTCCACGATCGGGTTGATCGTCGGCTTCAAGAAGTGGATCGCCAGTGACAAGGGCCGCGCCCAGTTCGACGCCATCAAGCTCAAGCTGCCCATCTTCGGCGGTCTGGTCCACAAGACCGCCATCGCCCGCTTCTCGCACACGATGGCCGCTCTGACCCGGACCGGTGTCCCGATCCTCCAGGCGATGGACATCGTGGCGGCGACTTCGGGCAACGCCGTGGTCGCCAGGGCCGTGATGGACGTCCAGGCGTCGGTGAAGGAGGGTGAGTCGCTGGCCGCCCCGCTCGCCGACCATCCCGTGTTTCC
>JBPEXB010000017.1:0-3214 GCA_052032125.1 Acidimicrobiia bacterium | reverse complement strand
TGCGGATCACCTATACGTCCCCTTCGTCTTCGGTTCGTTGCAGGTGGATGCGGCCGGACCGACCGACCAACGACTCGCCGGTTCCGGACCCGTACCGGACCTGGATCATCTCGGCGAGGATGGAGATGGCGACCTCGCCGGGTTGCTCGGCGCCGATGTCGAGACCGACCGGACCATGGATGCGGCCGACCTGCTCCTCGGAGAAGCCCGCCTCGAGCAGTCGCTCCACTCGGGCGCGATGCGTGCGCCTGCTGCCCATGGCGCCGATGTACTTGGCCGGGCTCTTCAACACCATCGGCAGGACCGGATCCTCGAAGCGGGCGTCGTGGCTGAGCAGCACGACGTAGGTCCGGGCGTCCAGCAGGAGCTGGTCGGCGATGACGTCGGGCCATCCAACCAGCACCGCCTCGGCTTCAGGGAAGCGCTCCTCCGTCGTGAACGCCGGCCGGGCATCGTTCACCGTGACGCGAAACCCCAGGCCGGCAGCGATACGACACAGCTCCTGGGCGATGTGGACGGCCCCGAAGATCAGCAGGTGCGGCTGCGGAGCGACCGTCTCGACGTACACCTGGTCGTCGCCGTAGCCGAGCGTCCTGCTCTGTTCCCGATCCATGAGGCTGATCGCATCGGCGACGATGTCGTCGGCGTGTGGTGCCGGGAGCGAGCCGGAGATGAGACCGTCCGCCCTGTCGAGGACCGCCTTCATCCCCAGATCGGGACCATCGACCACCGTCACGGCGGCACCCAGCCGCTCGTTCTCGATCAACGATCGAACTGCCTCGAGGTGGCTCACCATCGCTCGATGTAGACCTGGATGGTGCCACCGCAGGCAAGCCCGACCTCGAACGCCTCTTCGTCGGCGATCCCGTAGGTCACCAGCCGAGGTTCACCGCTCTCCATCACGGCCTGGGCGTGGAGGAAGACATCGTTCTCGACACAACCGCCGCTGACCGACCCTTCCATGTCGCCGGCATCCGAGACGAGGAACTTGGAGCCCTCGGGCCGCGGAGCGGAACCCTGGACCTTCACGACCGTCGCGACGGCCACAGCCTTGCCTTCTTCCGTCCACCGGTCGTACACCGTCAATGCGTCGTTCATGATGCCCACGCTTCTCCACCGGGGCCGCCTGACGCCGGCCCGATCGCTGACGGTACCGACTCTAGGAGACGTACGACATCGGCGAGATCGGCAAGACGTGCCGCCGGGAGGAAGTCGTCGACGTAGGGCAATGCCGCCTTCAGGCCGCGGGTCTCGGGTGCGTAGCCCTCTCGGCCGGCCAGCGGGTTGAGCCAGATGGTGCGATGCACCGATCGCGAGAACCTCGCCATCTCCCTCCGCAACAGGTCCGGATCTCCCCGGTCCCATCCATCGCTGATGATGATCCCGATCGGACCGCCCCTGGCGACCCGGCGACTCCACTCCCGGTTGAACGTCTCGAGCGCGGCGCCGATCCTCGTCCCGCCCGACCAGTCGTGAACGGCTGCCGACACCAGCCGGAGCGCGGCCGCGGGGTCCTTGCGCCGCAACTCGTGGGTGATCCTCGTGAGGCGGGTGGAGAAGACGAAGGTCTCGACCCGCCCGACTCGGGCCGGCGCCGCATGGGCGAAATACAGCAGCATCTCCACGTACTTCTCCATGGATCCGCTCACGTCGGCCAGGATCACCAGCGGCCGCCGACGCTGTTTGCGGGCCCGGAACTCGAGTTCCATGAGGGCCGAGCGCGGACCGATCGAGTTCCGCAGCGTGCGGCGCATGTCGGGCCGGGGCCCCGATGGGTCTGGCGACCACCTCCGGCTGAAGGCCTCGACGGGCTGCCACACCATCCGTGCGATCAGTCGTCTGACCTCGGCGATCTCGTCAGGAGTGAGCTCGGAGAAGTCGCGTGTCGCCAGACGCTCGGCGTGGGAGGCGCCGAGCTGGTCGGTGGTCTCCTCGAGGGCGCCATCGTCGGCATCGTCCTCGTCCGACAGCACTGGCGTCTGCACGGCCGAGGGGATCTCCTCCATGCGAGGCACCTCGCGGGGAGCGCCGATCCCTCGTCCAAAGAACAGATCGAAGGCGTCGTCGAAGATCGGAAGGTGCTCGGGCCGGGTGACGGTCACGGCTCGAAAGGCCGCCCGCACGTCGGCTTGCGACTCCAAGCCCACCAGCGCCGCCGCCTCGACCAGGTCGGTGGCGGTCTGCGGGACGACGTCGAGCCCCCGCGCCCGCAGATAGCGGGCGAAGTGCACGAGGTTCTCCGTTAGCGATTCGGCCACGTGGGGAAGGGTAGGCCTCAGGGAGCCATGCACAGCGCCCGATACCAACAGGAGGAGGGAGGCAGCATGACCCGTCGCAAGCTCAGGCTCATCCTCGTCGTGACGATCGCGTTCGGCCTGCTCGTGGCAGGCCCGATCGGCGTCGCCGGTGCCCAGGAGCTCCCTCCCGGAGGCTCCTTCCAGGACGACAACGGCATCGAAGCCGAAGGCTGGATCGAGGCGATCGCTGCAGTTGGCGTCACCCAGGGATGCGCCGAAGGGCTCTTCTGCCCGGACGTGAACCTGAATCGCGGCCAGATGGCGACATTCCTGGTTCGGGCGTTCGACATCCCTGCATCGTCGACCAACCACTTCAACGACGACAACGGATCGGTTCACGAACCTGCGATCAACGCGATGGCATCGGCCGGTATCACGGACGGGTGCACCGAGACCGCCTTCTGCACGTACGAGCGTGTCACGAGGGCGCAGCTGGCGACCTTCCTCGCCCGGGTCCTGGAACTCGAGCCGGTGGCGACGCCGGCGTTCCCCGACGACGGCCCCACACGCCACGACGGGAACATCGCAGCCCTGGTGGCCGCCGGCATCGTCGAGGGCTGCAGCGACACCAGCTACTGCCCGACCGGATCGGTGCCGAGATGGCTGATGGCGACGAACCTCGCCAAGGCGCTCGGGCTCGACCCGATCATCCCCCCTCCCCCGCCGTTCCCGCCGCATCCTGACGTCGGCGACGGCAAGCGCATCATCTATGCCAACGCCGCTCAGCGGGTCTGGCTCATCGACGAGAACAACGTCGTCGTCGACAGCTATCTCGTGTCAGGACGGGAGGGGAGCCCGTCGCCCGGCACCTACTCGGTGTTCTCGAAGTCGGAGAACGCCTACGCCTACAACGGGATCACGATGGACTGGATGGTGCGCTTCGCCTGGGGTGTGCGCCTCGCCATCGGCTTCCACGG
>JBPEXB010000169.1:0-3037 GCA_052032125.1 Acidimicrobiia bacterium | reverse complement strand
TCGCTGGACGACGTGCCGATGCCGAACTTGGCGAACGAGCCCGGGTCCTTGAGCTTGTCCACGACGCTCTGCAGCGCCGAGAACCGCGTCACGAGCTTGCTCCACGCCTCGTCCTTGTCTTCGTAACTGGACTTGCGTGCTTCGAGTTGTTGAATCGGGATCCGCTCGACCTCCACCAGTTGCTCGATGATCGAGTTGGTGTCGAGGCCGCTGGCCAGACCTCCGACGTTGAAAAGCGGAATCGCCATTGCTCACCTACTTGAATCGCTTGGATTCACCCTGGTGATGGGTGGCGGCCCCTGCGGACCGCCACCCACCGTCGGTCTCGTTCCTCTACTGGAGGAGCGACAGGACCGCCTGCGGCGCAGCGTTGGCTTGCGCCAACATGGCCGTGGCAGCCTGACTCATGATCGAGTTCCGAGTGAAGGCCACCATCTCGAGCGCCATGTCGGTGTCACGGATCCGTGACTCCGAGGCCGTCAAGTTCTCGACGGCGACACTCAGGTTGGCGATCGTGTGCTCGAACCGGTTCTGAGTCGCACCCAGATCGGCACGTCCGTCGGACACCGCGTCGATCGCGAGGTCGATGGTCGCCAGAGCGCCATCGGCGTCGGTCTCGAGGTTGATGCCGCTGACATCCGTCCCGAACACGTCCGAGGACGACAGGACCAGATCGGACGAGATCGTGATCGTCTCACCCGAGTTGGCGCCGACGTGGAACGTCAGAGCCGTGGTCGAGTAGTCCTGGAAGACGTCGTTGCCGGCGAAGGTGGTGCGGGAACCGATGTTGGTGATCTCGGCGAGGAGGTCGGTGACCTCTTCCTGCTGCGCTGCACCGTCGGTGGTCGCGGTGTTCGCCGCGTCCACAGCCAGCTCACGCATCCGCTGGAGGATGGAGTGAACCTCGGTCAGTGCGCCCTCAGCCGTCTGCACGAAGCTGACGCCGTCCTGGGCATTGCGGATCGCAGCCTGGGAACCACGGATCTCAGTCCGCAGGTTCTCCGACTTGACCAGCCCGGCCGCGTCGTCGGCCGCACGGTTGATGCGGAAGCCCGATGACAGCTTCTCGAGCGACTTGCCCAGCATCCCTTGGGTGTGAGCCAGATTCCGGTACGCGTTGACCGCGAGCGGGTTCTGGTTGATTCGCAGGGACATTCACAACCTCCTTGTTGCGGATCTGTTCTCGGAAGACGTCCCTGTCTTCGCAGCCACCGGTCGGCCACGGAGCGTGATTGATAAGGGGTTCACGCGAAAACCTGGAGAGTGCCCATCCTTAAGGGGTGAAGGGCGATGCCGACGGTGCTGGCACGGGGAGAACACGTACTCGGGGTAGCGCATGCACGTACTCGTGATCGACGACGACAAAGACTTCGCCTATCTGCTCAGTGCCCATCTCACCAGGAAGGGACACGAGGTCACCGTGGCGGAGGACGGGATCCAGGGCCAGCGCATGGCGCGCCTGCACCACCCCGACGTGATCACGATCGACTATCACATGCCCGCGGCCAACGGCCTCGTCGTGGCCGAGCGACTCGCCGGGTCGGCTGAGACGCAGAACATCCCGCTGGTCATGCTCACCGGCAGCCCGATCGACGAGATGCGCGACCAGATCCTCGACACGGGTGTGCACGAGATCCTCTCCAAGCTCACGCTCACCGAGCACGACCTCGTCCATGCGCTGGAGGAGGCCGTGGAGGCGCATTCCGACGCCGCCACCGAGCAGCAGGAGCACTCCCTGCTGTTCCCCGGGGAATGAACGTGCCCCGCCCGAAACGTGTGCATCCCCTCGCCGCCGGAGGGGTGGTCCTGGCGGTGGCGTCCTGGGTGGGTGGCCCCGTCGGCCTCGCCGCCGCTCTGCTCTTCGCCGGCTACGTCGGCTACGCCGAGATCCACAAGATGGACGCCTCCCGGCAGATCGGCGAGACCATGAAAGCCCTGGCCAGAGGGGAGATGGCTCCCGATCTCGGGCCCCTGCCGGACCACATGCAGCCGCTCGCCGAGATCGTGGACGAGCTGCGAGAGGTGTTCGCCACCCGCGACCGGGAGCTGCGGGAGGCGATTCAGCGAGAGCGGCTGAAGACCCTGGACCTGGAGATGTTCGCCGACCGCCTCGAGGAGAGCGGCCAGAAGCTGCGCGAGGTGAACGACGAGCTGGAGGCCTTCGCCTACTCGGCCAGCCACGACATGGCAGCGCCGTTGCGGGTCATCGAAGGGCTGTCCTCGATCCTCATCGAGGACGTGTCCGACGACCTCGACGAAGACGCCCGGGCGCATCTCGACACCATCAAGAGGAGCGCCGAACGGCTGCTCGCCCTGCTCCAGGACCTGCTGGTGCTGTCCCGGGTGCGGGCGCCGTCCCGTGACGACGTCAAACGAGTCGAGGTGGGCAACCTGGTCTCGAGCATCGCCAAGGATCGCAAGCCCGACCTGCCCGAGAAGGCGACGATCTTGATCGGCGGATCGCTGCCGACGGTCGAGGCGCCTCCCGAGCGGCTTCGCCAGGTCCTCGAGAACCTCATCACCAACGGTTTCAAGTACAACGACTCCGACCAGCCGGTGGTCTCGATCGACGGCTGGACGGAGGGCAGCATCGGGGTGATCCGGGTCGAGGACAACGGCATCGGGATCCCCGAGCACCTGCAGGACTCTTGCTTCGGTCTCTTCACCCGCCTCCACAGCGACCGAGACACCCCGGGAACCGGCGCCGGCCTGGCCATCGCCCGCCGGGCGGTGCGCTCTCTCGGCGGCGAACTGTGGATCGAAGGCAGCTCTGAGCACGGCACCACGTTCGTGATCGCCGTGCCCACCTACTTCACCACGGATCTCAACAGCATCCAGTGGAACCAGCTGGCTGGGCTCAACTGAGCCCAGCCAGCTGAGTACTGAGTACTGAGTACCAAGTACTGGGTACCGCGGCCTGCGTGGCGTCACGGTCCCGACTGCGGAGTAAGTAGCGGTTGTCGCGACCAGCTACTCGGCAGTCGCCTCGAGTGACCCCAACATGTGGTCGCCGTACCCGGTACCCGGTACCCAGTAC
>JBPEXB010000168.1:0-2110 GCA_052032125.1 Acidimicrobiia bacterium | reverse complement strand
GATTCGCTGGTGGACGACGGCAGGCTGTCGCCGGAGACCGCCCGCGGGCTGCTCCGGCACAACCTCGAGACGAGCGTCCTGACCTGAGCTCCGTTTCGGGGCGCGAACGGTCTCGGTGACGTCGGTCGGGCTCGGCGCCTCACCTCGTTCCTATGCGCCGGCGATGGCGACTGCAGCCTCCACGACTTCGGTGATTGCAGCTTCGTTGCTGACCCCCGGCGGGGGGTCGAGTGCCAGGTCGTGTACGAGTGCCTCGACGGCGAGTACGAGTGTGCGTGCCCGTAGTTGCGGTGCGCCGACAGGTCCTCGGTCGCGGCGAGTCAGTTCGGCGGCGACCCAGTCGACGAGGGTGTCCTGCAGGGTGGAGAGCCGAGCTTGGAGTTCCTGGGGTCGGGGCGCCTCCCGGTAGAGGATCCGGTGGATCCGAGGGTCACCGCTGTTGGCTTCGACGGCCGCTTCGACGAGCACGCGCACCGACGCCTCCAGGTCTTCGGCCGCTTCCGCATGACCGAGGGCTGCGAGCATCGTCTCGGTGCCCTCGGTGAGGTGACGGTCCGCGAGCCCGTAGAGCAGCGCCTCCTTGTCGGGGAACCACTGGTACAGCGAGCCGATGGGGACACCCGCGCGGGCGGCGACGCCCGTAGTCGTGGCGGCCGTGAAGCCGTGCTCGGCGAACTCGTCGGCAGCCGCGTCGAGCAGCGCAGCCACTCGGCGTCTCGACCGCTCCTGCTGTGGTGCGCGCATCGGCCCTTGCATGCCCCGATGGTACCTGCGACACTCAGAATATGAATGATCCTCATGTTTTGCGGTACGAGCGATGGACGCCACCGGGACTCCCGGCACCGCTCGTCGAACCATTGAATGACTGGGTCCCATCGCCGAACGGCACGACGCTCCACGTGCATCGCCACCCTGCGCCGGCAGAGCCGACCGCAACGGTGATCGTCCTGCACGGGGGCGGAGGTCACGGCCGCATGCTCGCCCCCCTCGGCGTCCTCGCCCAGCACGTCGGTGCAGAAGCGCTGGCGCCCGATCTCCCGGGATACGGCCACACCGTCGTCCCCGATCCGCGGGCCGTGCGCTACGAAGACTGGGTCGACGCCGTCGCCCACCTCGCGACGCGGTCAGCCGAACCGGGACGTCCACTCATACTCGTGGGAGCCAGCATGGGCGGGCGGCTCGCACTCGACATCGCGCACCGCCTCGGCCCTGACGCCGTCCGCGCGGTCGTGGCCACCTGCCTGCTGGATCCTCGGCGGTCCGACGCTGCGGCCGTCGTGGCCAGACACGAAGCCCTCGTCCGCTTCGGTCTGCCCCTCCTGCGCGCCTCCCGACGACTGACGGATCGACGGCTCGTACCCATCCGCTGGCTCGCACCCATCGACGAGATCGCCAACGACCCCGAGCTGGCGCGCACCTGCGCCACCGATCCACTCGGCGCCGGCGCCGCCGTCCCCTTGGGCTTCCTCCGCTCCTGGCTCGACCACGACCCCGGCTACACACCCGAGACCTTCCAGGCATGTCCCGTGGTGCTCGCACACCCCGGCGACGACCGATGGACACCGCTGGAGGTGAGCCGATCCTTCCTCGAGAAGATGACCGTTCCCACCGAACTCGTGGAGCTCCAGGACTGCGGGCACTTCCCGGTCGAGCCCGGTGCCGTACCGGGTTTCCACAAGGCGTTCGAGCACGCTCTCGAACGCGTCGGCTGAGACCGCCGGTTCCGGGCGGACCTGACGCGCCGGTTCGGTCGATGGGGGCAGTCGCGTAGGCCGAAACCGATTGATGGTCGGATCGGCGCCGGGGTTCAATCGGGAGGTGTACGCCCGACCAACCGACCGTGTCGACGACCGCTCGGCGGCGCTCGAGATCCTCGGTGCCGTTCCCTTCGTGCACCTGGTCTCGTGGGGTCCGTCGGGCTTCGAGGCGACGAGCCTGCCGATGCTGCTGGACGAGCCGTCCGGTCGTCTGATCGGTCATGTGGCCAGGGCCAACCCGCACTGGCGTGCGCTCGACGGCCGAGACGCCCTGGTGATCGCCGTCGCATCGGAGAGCTACATCTCCCCGAGCTGGTATCCGTCGAAGCAGGTCAACGGCGGGAAGGTTGTCC
>JBPEXB010000167.1:0-6632 GCA_052032125.1 Acidimicrobiia bacterium | reverse complement strand
GTGAGGCTGACGGCGGTCATCTCGGCCTCCCGGAGCCCGTGGCCCGGGTCCCGGAACCCGGATGCCCGGTCGTTCGGCAACCGCCACGAGTGCCCGCAACGAGGCCTACGGCGAGGTCCGGGCTCCGGACGCCGGGCGCCGGGTACCGCCTCATCGCACGAGACCCATGTCGAGTGCGGACCGAATCGCGGTGCTCGCCGTGTGGCCGAGGCCGCAGATCGAGGCATCGGCCATGACCCGGGCGATCTCGTCGAGGAGCTCGCCCTCGAGCGGGTCGCCGCGGAGGTGGCGAGCGAGCAACTCCTCCTGGCGAACGGTCCCGACCCGACACGGCACACACTGCCCGCACGACTCGTCCCGGAAGAACTCGGCGATGCGCCGGAGCACATCGGCGAAGTCGGTCGTGTCCGGGAAGACCATCACGACACCGGAGCCCAGCGTGGCGGCTCGTTCACGGGCGGCCTCGAAGGTCAGCGGCATGTCCAGGTGGTCTGCGCCGACGAACAGGCCGGCCGCACCTCCCAGCATGATGGCTCCCAGGTCGCCGACGACCCCGCCGGCCATCTCCAGGAGGTCGCCCAGGGTGGCGCCGAACTCGACCTCGTAGACGCCCGGACGCGCCACCGCCCCGGAGAGGCAGAACAGCTTCGGTCCCGTGGACTGCTCCGTGCCGATCGCGGCAAACGCCGCTCCGCCCTCGTTGACGATGTCGAGCACGTTCATGAGCGTCTCGACGTTGTTGATGATCGTGGGCTTGCCGAACAGGCCCTCGACCGTCGGGAACGGCGGCTTGTTGCGAGGCTCCCCGCGAGCCCCTTCGATCGACTCCATCAGCGCCGTCTCCTCGCCGCAGATGTAGGCGCCGGCTCCGGACCGGATCTCGAGATCGAACCTGTGACCGCTCCCGGCGACGTCGTCGCCCAACAGGCCCGCCGAACGCGCCTCGGCGATGGCGTGCCCGAGCCGGGCGGTGGCCACCGGGTACTCGGCCCGCACGTAGATGTACCCCTTGGTGACCCCGGTGGCGATGCCGGCGATCGTCATCGACTCGATGAGGGCGAACGGGTCTCCCTCCATGAGCACCCGGTCCTTGAAGGTGCCGGGCTCCGACTCGTCGGCGTTGCAGATGAGGTATCGAGTCTCGACCGTGGCGTTCGCCACGCTCTCCCACTTGATGCCCATGGGGAAGGCCGCCCCGCCCCGCCCGCGGATGTTGGACACCTTGACCTCGGCCACGACCGCCTCCGGGCCCATCGCGATGGCTCGCGACAGTGCCTCGTAGCCACCGCTGTCGCGGTACGCCTGCAGCGACGTCGGGTCGACCGTGCCCACCCGGCGCAGCAGGCGCAGACCCGCAGAGCCGGCCTGGGGCACCTCCACCGTGGGCACCGGCTCGCCAGCCTCGTCGAGCGCTGCCACCACTTCCTCGACCGTGGTTCGGGTGAGGACCAGGTCGGGCTCACCGGCCCGCTGCACGAAGACCGCCGGGGCCCGGTCGCACTGGCCGAGGCATGGGCTCGGGACGACGTCGTCACGCTCTCCGAGCGCCTCGAGGATCTCGAGCCCGCCCGCCGATCGACAGCACACGTCGTCACAGACATGGGCGACTCGAGTCGGCCGCTCCTCGAGCGACAGCAGGGCGTAGAAGCTGGCGACCCCGAACGCCTCGGCAGGCGGGACGATGAGCCGCTCGCAGACGTAGTTGAGCGCCCCTTCGCTGATCCAGCCGATCGAGCCCTGGACGGCCTGGAGGGCAGGGAGCAACAGGTGACGCTGCTCGGCCGAGCGGTGGTATCCCCCGAAGGCCACGTGGCCATCCAGCGGCGAGCGCACCGACCGGCCGTCCCACGACGAGGACGGCGGGCCCAGCAGGGCGTCGACTGCGGCCCTCTCGGCCTCGGTCGCCTCGGCGGACATCAAGGAGAGATCGATGAGCTCTCCTAGGCGCTGACCGGCTCGATGCGCACCGCAGTCGCCTTGAACTCGGCGGTCCCCGACTTGGGATCCCAGACGTCGATCGTGAGCTGGTTGACGTCGGCCTCACCCGGATAGTGGATGGCCATGAACGCCAGCCCGGGACGCAGTCCCTCGTGGACGTGGACGGGCACCTCGATGGCGCCCCGCCGCGACGACACCCTGACCAGGTCGCCATCGGCCACGCCCATCCCCGCCCCGTCCTCGGGCGAGACCTCGATGATCCCACCCTTGCTGAGCGGCGAGGCGTAGCCGCCCGACTGGACCCCGGTGTTGTAGCCGTCGAGGCGGCGACCGGTGGTCATGCGGATCGGGAACTCGTCGCTGAGCTCGTCGACCGGCGGCACCCACTCGGTCGGTATGAAGGGCGCCGGCTCGCGAGGCATGGGGTCCTCCCACAACCACCCGTGCAGGAATTGGGTTCCTGGATGGTCGTTGTCCGGGCATGGCCACTGGATGCCGCCGAGCGCGTCGAGCCGCTCGTAGGACATGCCGGTGTGCATCGGCGACAGGCCGCGGAGCTCGTCCCAGAGCTCCTCGGCAGATGGCATGCCCCAGCCGTGCCCCATGCGCTCGGCCAGCAGGCTGAGGATGTCGAGGTCGTCCTTGGCCTGCCCGGGTGGGTCGAGCGCCTTGCGAACCCGCTGCACCCTCCGCTCGGAGTTGGTCACCGTGCCTTCGGCTTCGGCCCAACCTGCAGCCGCCGGCAGGACGACGTCGGCCATCTCGGCGGTGGCGGTGAGGAACATGTCCTGTACCACCATGAACTCGAGGTTCTCGAGGAGGCCCTTGATGTGGCTGGCATCGGCCTCGGACTGGGCAGGGTTCTCGCCGATGACGTAGAGCGCGGTGATCTCGCCCTCCCCCATCGCCTCGAACATGAGCGAGATGTGCTTGCCGGCTTCTGCGGGGATGTCCGCTCCCCACTCGGCTTCGAACTTGCCGCGCAGGTCGTCGTCCTCGACGTCCTGGAACCCGGGGAGCTTGTTCGGCAGCGCCCCCATGTCGCCGCCGCCCTGCACGTTGTTCTGACCGCGGATCGGCACGAGGCCCGACCCGTAGCGGCCCACGTGTCCGGTGAGCAGCGCCAGGTTGATGAGCGCCAGGACGTTGTCGGTGGCGTTGTGATGCTCGGTGATGCCGAGCGTCCAGCAGATCTGCGCCGAGTCGGCGGTGGCGTAGTCGTGGGCCATGCGGCGGATGACGTCCGCCGGGACCCCGGTCACGGCTTCACCCCGCTCGAGGGTCCACTGCTCGACCTCCTGGCGATACGCCTCGAAACCCGAGGTCGAATGCTCGATGAACGCCTCGTTGGCGAGCCCGGCAGCGATGATCTCGCGGCCCACCGTGTTGGCGAGGGCGATGTCGGAGCCCACGTCGATGCCGAGCCAGACATCGGCCCACTCGGCAGACGCCGTGCGGCGGGGGTCGACGGCGTACATCGTGGCGCCGTTGCGCACGCCCTTCATGAGGTGATGGAAGAAGATCGGATGGGCGTTGCGCGCGTTCGAGCCCCACAGGAGGATCACATCCGTGGTCTCGATCTCTTCGTACGAGGAGGTCCCGCCCCCTGCTCCCAGGACTGCCGCCAGACCGGCGACGGAGGGAGCGTGTCAGGTGCGGTTGCAGGAGTCGATGTTGTTCGAGCCCATGACCAGGCGAGAGAACTTCTGTGCGAGATAGTTCATCTCGTTGGTCGACTTCGAGCACGAGAACATGCCGACGGTCGTGCCCCGGTGGGCGAGCAGCCCCTCGGCGGCCGCGTCGAGCGCCTCGTCCCACGTGACCTCGGTGAGCACCCCATCCTTCCGCACCAGCGGCGTCATGAGTCGCGTCTTGCCTGCCATTCTTCGATCACCTCCTCTCCCCCGGGTAGTCAGTACTCGGTAGTCAGTACTCAGTACTCGGTACTCAGTACTCGGTACTCAATCTAGAACAGCCCGACGATCTTGCCGTCGTCGTCGATGTCGACGTTCATGTAGGCCGGCTTGGTCCCGAGGCCCGGCATCGTCCTCATCTCGCCGAGGAGCGGGTAGATGAATCCGGCGCCGACGGAGGCGCGCACCTCCCGCACCGGGATCGTGTAGCCCTTGGGGGCACCCTTGAGGTTCGGGTCGTGGGAGATCGACAGGTGGGTCTTGGCCATACAGATCGGCAGGTACCCGAAACCGGCCCTCTCGAAATCGGCGATCTGTCCCTCGGCTTCCGGCGAGTACTCGACCCCGTCGGCGCCGTAGATCTCGGTGGCGATCGTCTCGATCTTCTCCTTGATGGAGCGGTCGAGCGGATACAGGTAGTCGAAGTCGGTGGGCTCTTCGGAGGCGGCCACGACGGCCTCGGCCAGCTCCGTCGCCCCGGCACCGCCCTTGGCCCAGTGGTCGGCGAGCACCGCGGCGGTTGCACCTGCGTCGAGCGAGGCCTTCTTGATGGCATCGATCTCGTGCTGAGTGTCGGTCGGAAAGGTGTTCACCGCCACGACGACGGGAACGCCGTAGCGACGGGCATTGCGGATGTGCGCCACGAGGTTCGACAGCCCGGCCTGGAGCAGGGGCAGGTTCTCCTCGGTGTAGGCGGCGTCGAGCGGGCGACCGGCGACGACCTTCGGACCCCCGCCGTGGGTCTTCAGGGCCCTGACCGTGGCGACGAGCACGACGCAGTCGGGCGAGAGCCCCGACACCCGGCACTTGATGTCGAAGAACTTCTCCATGCCCATGTCGGCACCGAACCCCGACTCGGTCACGACGTACTCGCCCAGCTGCAGCGCCACCCGGTCGGCCAGGATCGACGAGTTGCCGTGGGCGATGTTGGCGAACGGCCCGGCGTGGACGAAGGCCGCCTGTCCTTCGAGCGTCTGCATCAGCGTCGGGTGAAGGGTGTCCTTCATGAGGACGGTCGCCGCCCCCGCCACCTGGAGGTCGTCGAGGGTGATCGGCTGGTCACGCTTGTCGTTGCCGATCACGACGCGCCCGATGCGCTCGCGCAGATTCCGCAAGGCCGCTGCGTAATGGTCTCCGTCCACCAGGGCGAGGATGGCCATCAGCTCGGAGGCCACCGTGATGTCGAATCCGGTTTCCCGGGGCCGGCCGTCGAGGCGCCCGCCCAGGCCCACGATCACGTTGCGCAGCGCCCGGTCGTTGATGTCGACCACCCGCCGCCAGGCGGTCTTGAACACGTCGATGTCGAGCCGGTCGAGCCCGAGCGCCGCCATCTGGTCGTCGCTGAGGCGACGCTCGTGGTACCACCGGGCGTCGATGGCTGCCGCCACCAGGTTGTGGGCGGCGGTGATGGCGTGGATGTCGCCGGTGAGATGGAGGTTGAACTCGTCCATCGGGATCACCTGGCTGTACCCGCCACCGGCGGCGCCGCCCTTGATGCCGAAGGTGGGACCCATCGACGGCTGGCGGATGGCGGCGATGGCCCGCTTGCCGATGGCCCCGAGGCCCTGGACGAGGCCGATCGTCGTGGTGGTCTTGCCCTCCCCCAGCGGGGTGGGCGTGATGGCGGTCACGTCGACGTACTTGCCAGGGGCCTTGCTGCCCACCCGCTTGAGGATGTCGAGGTGCACCTTGGCCTTGGTGTCCCCGTACGGGATCAGCTCGTCCCGCTCGATGCCGATCGACTCGGCGATCTCGGTGATCGGCTTGGGGGTGGCCGCCTGGGCGATCTCGAGGTCGGACGGAACCGGCGTGCTCGCGCTCACGGGGGTGCTCCATGGGTGAGGACTCGGGGCACGATAGCGAGCCGCGTCCTGCGATGCGGGACGGGACCGCATCGTGGACCGGCACTCACGCCACCTCGATCTCGTCGATCGATCGGAGCGAACCCGGGGTCGTGCCGCGGGCGTCCACGAGCACGAATCCCGCCGCTCCCGCCGCTTCGGCGGCGGCTCGATCGCTCGGCGAGTCACCCACCATCAGGAGTCGCGACGGTTCCACCCCGAGCAGGTCGGCAAGTGCCAGGAACCCGTCGGGAGCAGGCTTCGTGGCGAACCCGTCGTCCGCACAGACGACCGCCCGCACCTCGGCGCCGATCGTGGCGAGATCGTCGAGCGTCTGCGCCCGCTCGTCCGAGGTGAGCACTCCGCAACGCAGCCCGGCCGTCATGAGGCGCCGCAGCGTCTCGGCGACGTCGCCGATGGGAGCGATCGCCCCCGACCCGCTCCGCACCACGCCGGCCACGAACCCGGGTGCACACGAGAGCCGACGCGCCGCCAGTGCGGCGTCGAGCGTCGCGATCAGCTCCTCGGCCGTGCCCGCAGCCAACACACTGCCCGGGACGATGCTGTTTCCTTCGAGGCCGATCTCGGCCGCCAGCTCGTCCGGGTCAGCCCCCTCGACCTCCACGGCGATGCGGTCCAGCCAGCGGCGGGCTCGAGATCCCCAGGCCAGGTCGAGATCGATCAGGGTGCCGTCTTTGTCGAAGACGATGCCGCCGACCTCGAAACGTCGTCCGGCACAGACGACCGTGTGGAGCATCGGCCGATCAGCGGGCGTGGGAGAGAGCTGCGGTCAGGAGATCTCGGCGTCGGGCACCGAGTGGTCGACCCACGGGATCTTCTGCATCTCCTTCAGCTCCGCAGGAGGGATGTGACACGCCATGCTGTGCCCGGGCGAGATCTCGACGACCGGCGGCTCGACCGTGTTGCACAACCCCTCGAT
>JBPEXB010000166.1:0-1906 GCA_052032125.1 Acidimicrobiia bacterium | reverse complement strand
GTGTCACCCACCGTGTAGGAGGAATCGCCCTCGTACTCGTAGCCGCCGGTGCTGTACGCACGATTCACGGCACCCGTGTCCGGATCGTTGGTGTTCGCAACGGTCCGGGCGAACGCTCCTGCTTCGCGGGTGTCGTAGACCATCGGGCCGCCCGAAGGCGCACCGGCGCCCGACACGGCGTAGAGGTCGCCGGCTTCACCGGCGGCGTCCACGTGCGTCTGCCAGAAGTGCTGCGGGAAGATCGGGCCCTGTGCGGCACCGAACTGCCACTGAGCCAGACCCGGCTGCGAGCTCCAGGTATACCGGACGGTCGTGTCGTCAACTGCCTCCACGGAGATCAGGCCTTCGGCCGACTCGTCGACGTCGGTCGTCTCCGGGTCGTCCTCAGAGGCCAGTGGGAAGATGGCGAGGTAGTTCCCGCCGAGACCCAAGTTCACGACTGTGTTGAACGTGAACGCCACATCTTCTGCGTTCATCGCCTCACCGTCGCTCCAGGTCAGCCCGTCCCGCATCGAGACCTCGATGACCCAGTTGTCACCGTCTGCCGCACCCAAAGGTGGCTCGGCATCAGCGGCGACACCCGGAATGACCGTATAGGTCGGGAACGACACGCCGTAGAGCGTGGGATAGGTCGGCGTGAGCACGTACGAGTTCCAAACCTCGTTTTCCGTGTCAAGCGACGCCCACGCGTTGTCGGTCGTCGGATCGCTGAAGATGGCCAGCGAATACGTGAAACCGGAGGCCGTGGGCTGGGTCGCCTCGGTGGCCTCGGTTCCTGCCGCAGTCGTGGCGGTGGTTGCTTCAGTGCCGGCGGTCGTGGCCGATGTGCCCTCGGTCGCCGTTGTTTCTTCTGTATCGCTCCCCGAGCCGCACGCAGCAGCCACCATCGCAAGAATTGCAACGATGGCGAGCCAGCGCCAGCGCGGGAGCTCACGAGTGAGCCTCACAGGCAGTCCTCCATTCGTCCTGTTTCCACTCCGCAGAAGCTCGCCTCCCAGCGAGCAACGCCGGGAGCATACAGAGTTCGCGAACCCCGCGACAACATCTCGGACACCCTCGCTCCCTGGGGAATCGTGGAATACGGCACGGACGCTGGGCCTTTGCCGCGGCGAGATACGCTCGTGAAATATCACGCGGCACGCCCCGACGAGCCACGCTTCGCGGTCGTGCGACCTCTGGCGGCATCGGGCTGCGATCGCCCCGCCGGGGACCCTGGAAGCGGTCATGAGGGGCGGCCCGGGACCCGACTAGCGTGCCCGCCATGCGCGGCCTGATCGCCCTCGTTCTCCTGCTCGGCGGCATCGCCTCGCTGGTGTTCGGGGTCGGTCGCCTGGTCGGGGCGATCGAGGGCGCGCCGCTCGGGGCGCTGGTCGTCGGAGCCATCCTCACCCTCATCGGCACCCGCATGGTGCGCGGCATCTCGGGCGACGACAGCGAGGCGCCGGTCCACGCGCCCTCCTCGCTGGGCGACCACTCCCTCACCATGCCGACCGAGTCGGAGCCCGTCATCCCGACGGCGTCCGAGCCCGGCACCACCAGGCGACCGTGGATCGCCGTCGCCATCGCCGTGGCCCTGGCCGGCCTGGGAGCGGCGGTGGCCGCCGGGATGCTGGCCGGCTCCGAGCTGGAGCGGGAGAGCCCCAACGTCGCCCAGCACATCGTCGACACCTGCGTCGAGGCGCTCCGAGCGACCGACGGCCCGAGCGCCTCCGTCGGCCAGGTGACGTCGTACGTGACAGCCGGCGCCGGCCTGTCGATCCTCAGCTTCGAGACCTCGCAGGGATCGACCTGGGAGTGCTTCTACGACGTGGAGCTTGGAGTCGCGACCGTCACCACCGAGTGAAACCGGGCTCCGGTCTCCGGGCACCGGGCACCGGGCTCCGGGCTCCGGGCTCCGGGCTCCGGG
>JBPEXB010000165.1:0-2522 GCA_052032125.1 Acidimicrobiia bacterium | reverse complement strand
TGCGCCAACCGTCGGACACCCAGCGAGCGGAACGACACGTAGGGATTCACCTGGCGGCCCAGGATGTCCGGGACGAACGTCGGGTCGGCGCCGACGAAGCGACAGATGTCCCGATAGACCTCTCGCGGATCGGTGGTCATCCGCTCGAAGATCGTGATGTGGACCTGGTCCCGATCGAACAACCGGAAGGCCCGCTCGAGATGGACGTCGTAGTGGCTGTGGGAGAGGTAGATCACACCGTCGGCACCAGGGCCGTCTTGATCGATCCGGGCCATCTCGGCGTCGAGCGCCTCTTCGAACGTACGCGGGTCCCGGCCCCGCTCGTGCAGCAGCCCGTAGTGCGACCACGTGCGGTCGATGGGATGGCGGAGCGATGCGACCAGCCGGGCCGACGGCAGCAGCTCGGCGATGTTCCGCATGGCACTGTCCCTGGCCAGGTAGTCGGCCGTCGCCTCGCCCTGGAGCGTTGCGGTGGCGTCGAACTGGCCTCGGTACCACTCGAGACCGCGATCCCGGTGCTCGGTGAAGAACTGCAACTCCTTCGGCGCCATCGAGATGTCGGGGTGAGCATCCAGGTATCGGTACAGCGACGTCGTGCCCGCTCGCATCGCCCCGATCACGAGGAAGTCGGGCAGCCGCCCGCTCACTGACCCACCTGGTCTCGGAACTCCTTGGTCGAGGCGGCGACCTCCTCGAAGGTCCCGAGCGCCGAGATGCGTCCGTCCTCGAGCAGCGCCACCCGGTCGGCCTGCTCGATCGGCGCCATGCGATGGGAGACCACGATCGTCGTCAGACCGTCCGAGATGGCCCGCAGCGCCTCCAGAAGCGCCTTCTCGGTGGCGCCGTCCAGCGCCGAGGTGGCCTCGTCGAGGATCAGCAGCTGGGGGTCGCGATAGAGGCTGCGGGCGATGGCGACTCGCTGGCGCTCCCCGCCCGACACCAGCTTGCCGGACTCGCCGACCATGGTGTCCAGCCCGTCGGGCAAGCCCGCCAGCCACGACGTCAGTTGCGCCCGATCGAGCGCTTCGAGCACCTTGTCGTCGTCGGTGGCCCTCCCCGCTCCGAACGCGACGTTCTCCCGGACCGAGGCATCGAGCAGCACCACCGACTGCGACACCACGCCGACCCGGCGATGCCAGCTGGGAGGCAGGTCGGTCGAGCCATCGACCAGGATGCGTCCCGTGTCGGGCTGCAGGAGGCCCAGGACGATGTCGACGAGGGTGCTCTTCCCAGAGCCCGAACCGCCGGCGATCGCCAGCATCTCGCCGCGCCTGATCGCCAGATCCACGTCGACGACGGCCGGCCGATCGCTCTCCGGGTAGGAGAAGCTGATCGCCTCCAGCTCGATGGCGTCTTCGAACAGCGGGGCATGCACGTCGTCGCCGTCGGGGCCGTCGGCCGGCCGTTCCTCCGGCTGGGCCTCGTCGAGGTCGCGTTGCACGTTCTCCACCGCCTGCTGGCCGTACCGGAGCCGGTTGGCCGATGCCACCACCTTGTTGAGCGACGGGACGATGCGCAGCGTCGCATAGCCGAGCGCTCCGAGCACCGGGATGAAGTCGCTGAACGAGTCGTCGGACTGGGCGAGCCCGATGAGCAAGAGGAGACCGACCACAACGATGATCTCCAGCGCGCTCTTGGGGATCTGATCGAGCAGCGCCCGGGAGGCGCGGATGCGGGCGACGACGTCACGGTGATGGCGATAGCGGGCGTCGAAGTACGCCTCGGACCGGTAGACCTTGATGTCCCGGACACTGTCGAACGAGTCCCGCACGCTGACGAGCAGGGCTTTGACCTTCTCCTCGCTGAGCGCGCCCAGACGGCCGAGGCGCGGTTGCACGACGGCCAGCACCAGCGAGAGCCCGCCGGCCACGACCACGACGGCGACGATGGAGAGCGTCGGCGAGATGCCGACGAGCAGGCCGAACAGGGCGACGGCGATCAGGCCCTGGGTGAAGATGGTGATGATCGGGTTGAGGGCGTTCTGGGTCGCCTGATCGACGGACCACAAGACGGTTCTGACCGACTCACTGGAACTGCGCCCGAGATGGAAGGCGTAGGGAGCCTCGAGGTAGCGCCGATGGATGCGAGCCGAGACGGCCGCTCCGGCGCGCTGCACGACCCTCGCCTGGGCGTAGTTGTTGAAGGTGGCGAGCGCCCCACGGAGGACGAAAGCCACCCCGGCCACGACCAAGAGCGGACCGATCGTCGAAGTCAGCCCGAACGGGAGGTCGACGCTGTCGGTCCCGACCGGCGGATCCGTGGCGAAACCCAGCACCCGGAAGATGAGGTAGGCGGTGAGCATCTCGGCGCCGGCCACCACCAGCGCGAGCACGACGAGCCCGAACCACTTGGCGCGCTGACCCTTCGGGATGAAGACGCGGGAGGCGATCCGCAGCGTGTCGATCATGCGCCGGGTCTGCCTCCGAGCTGGGGCAACCGAGCATAGGAGGGTCGGTGGTGCTCGGACAGCTCTGGGATGGACGCGGGATCCGGGATCCGAGATCCGGGCTCCGGGCTCCGGG
>JBPEXB010000164.1:0-5225 GCA_052032125.1 Acidimicrobiia bacterium | reverse complement strand
GCACTACTACCCCGACGAGCTGATGGCCCTCGAAGCAGGGCCGGTCACGATCCCGAGGCCAGGCCTCGGCCTCCCACTGGCCGTCCTGGCTGCCGCCATCGCCATGGCACTCATGATCCTGGCGTCGTCCGATGACCCCGCTCCCGGACCCGTCGCACCGCCGACCGTCGCCACGTCGGTCGTCACCCAGCCCGCCACCACCCCGACCACGGAACCGCCACCGCCCGCCACCACGGCGGCGCCGGCGGAGTCAGTCCCGCCGATCGTCGGTGGCGGACCGGACCCGGTCATCGAATAGCCCTCGAGAGCGGGGGGATCGTGGGTGGGGGAGTTCACGCTCCCCCACCCACCCGCGTCGCTACCGTCTCCGCCGTGACGGACCGCTTCCAACGACACGCACGATGGCGGAACTGGCTCCCCGGCGTCGACACCGCTCTCGACTACCCACGCTCATGGCTCGGGCCCGATGTCACCGCGGGCCTGGTCCTCACCGCACTGCTGGTTCCCCAGGGCATGGCCTACGCCGAGCTGGCCGGGCTGCCTCCCGAGACCGGCCTCTACACCACGGTCGCCGCCTTGCTCGCCTATGCACTCCTCGGCCCGTCGCGGACGATGGTGCTGGGGCCCGACTCGTCGCTGGCTCCCTTGATCGCCGCAGCCGTGCTCCCGCTGGCGGCGGGTGGGTCGAGCACCGTGGCGCTGGCGTCGATGCTGTCGCTGCTGGTCGGGGTCGCCTGTGTGCTGACCGGCCTCGCCCGGTTGGGCAACGTGACCGAGCTGCTCAGCAAGCCGGCCCGCATCGGCTACATCAACGGCATCGCCCTGATCGTGCTGCTCAGCCAGCTCCCCAAGCTCTTCGGCTTCTCCACCGACGCCGAGTCCTTCCTCGGCGAGGTGGGCGCCTTCGTTCGAGGCCTGCTCGACGGCGAGACGGGAGCGGCCGCCCTGTCGATCGGGATCGGCTCCCTCGCCGTGATCTACGGAGTCCGGGCCGTCTCCCGCAAGGTGCCGGGTGTCCTGATCGCGACGATCGCCTCCATCCTGACCGTGCGGATCCTCGGCCTGACCGGCGACGACCTGTCGCTGGTCGGATCGCTCCCGGAAGGGTTCCCGGTGCTCGACCTCCCCGCCGTGACGTGGTCGGAGCTCACGGCGCTCTCGGTGGCGGCGCTCGGCATCGCCCTCGTGGCGTTCGCCGACACCGCTGCCCTCTCGGCGACGTTCGCCTCCCAGCTCGGCGACGACGTCAACCAGAACCAGGAAGTGATCGCCCTCGGCGCCGCCAATCTGGCGGCCGGGCTCGTGCAGGGGTTCCCGATGAGCGCCTCGTCGTCACGCACCACCGTCGCCCACGCCGTCGGCACCAAGAGCCAGCTGACCGGGGTGGTGGGTGCCGTCAGCATCACGTTGCTGGTCGTGTTCGGCACCGACGTGCTGGCCGAACTTCCCTCGGCGACCCTCGCCGCCATCGTGATCGCCGCCAGCATGTCGCTCTTCGACGCCCCCGCCATGATCACGCTGTGGAAGATGCGCCGCTCCGAGTTCCTGCTCTCGGCGGCGGCCCTGCTGGGCGTGCTCGTCATCGGCGTGTTGGAGGGGATCGCCGTGGCGGTGGTGCTGTCGCTGCTCAACTTCGTCCGGCGGGCGTGGCGGCCGTACGAAGCGGTGCTGGGCCGCATCGCCGGGGTGCGGGGCTATCACGACATCGCTCGCCACCCGGAGGCCGACCGGATCCCGGGACTCGTGGTGTATCGCTTCGACGCCCCGCTGTTCTTTGCCAACGCCGAGCACTTCAAGCGACAGCTGGGACGGGCGATCCGGCACACGGCAGGCGAGGTCGCCTGGGTGATCATCGCCGCCGAGCCGATCACCGACATCGACACCACGGCCGCCGAGGTGCTCACCGAGATCATGGACGAGCTCGACAAACGCGACATCGAGCTGGGATTCGCCGAGCTGAAGGGCCCGGTCAAGGACCGGTTGCGCGACTACGGCCTCTACGAGCGGATCGGCGACGACTTCTTCTTCCCCACCCTCGGCGCCGCCACCACCGCCTATGTCGACCACACCGGGGTCGAGTGGGTCGACTGGACGGAGCACTGAGCCTCGGGCACCGGCCGGGGGTGTTTGGCACACTCTCTCCATGGACGAACCGATCGAGGCAGCGCTCGACTGGCTCCATCAGCAGGGCCTGACCGAAGCGATCCGTACCGCCGACGGGATCCACCATCCGGTCATCCACGTCCGAGTGCGGGAGGAGCGCATGGTGGGCCCGGCGGCTGTGCAGGAGGCGTTCGTCGAGGGTGCGGCGAGCCGCCGCCCGGCCATGGTGTTCGCCACCCAGGGTTTCTCCGCCGCCGCCTCCAACTGGGGCCGCCGGGCGGGCGTGGGGCTGGTGGCGCTGCGGGGCGAGCGAGCGATGGTCAACCCCGCCGCCCGGGCGATCCTGCTGGAGCATGTCGTTTCCCGCGGCGACTGGTCATGGCTCGATGTGCTCCACAAGCTCCACCAGCTCCCCCGGGCAGGGTCGATCGAGGGTCAGCACCGATATCGCCCCGAACGGTGGGCGATCACCCGGCTCCGCTGGCTGCGTTACCAGCTCGACACGCCTGACGGCCAGGTGGTGAGGGGATCACCGGTCGCCATGCTCGACATCCTCCGCGGCACCGAGCCGCTCGACCTCGACGACTACGAGATCACCGTCAACGAGTGGTGATCGTCAGGTGAGGACGGCCAGTACCTCGTCGAGGTCGGCATGGTCGCCGGCGAAGTCCTCGAAGTCCTCGTACAACAGCTCGTCGCCTGGCCCGATGACCAGCGTCGCTCCGAGTTGCTGCCAGCGACGGCCCGGGTTGTGCTGTCGCTTGCCGGTGAGGGTCGCCCGCAGTCCCGCTCGCACCTGGCCCGGCCTCACGAGGTCGAGCATCCCCAGGGTCCCGGTGCCGACGATCTCCGCCGCCGAGCCGTCCTCGTCCAGCAGCACGTCGAAGGGGACCTGCTCGTCCTCCATGAATGCCTTGGCGTACCGCTTCCCGCCCGTGCCGATGGCCACCACGCCGGCACCGGCGGCGAGAATGTCCTCGTACCGATCGCGGACCTGACCGGCCCGCTCGCGACAAGTCAGTCAGCCGAAGTGGCGCAGGAACAGCACCACCTGGGGTGTCTTGGCCCAGCGATCGCCGAGGCGCTCCTCGTTGGCATCAGGGTCGATCAGCACGTGATCGGCCAGCTTCTTGACATCGAACGGCATAGGGACCTCGGATCGTGTGGGCGGCATCGTATCGCCCCCTCGACGGACTCGATCCGACCGCCGGGTCAGCCGACCCGCTGGACCTCGTCGTAGTTGCCGAAGGTTGCGTCGCCATCGAGCAGGGCGTTGAACTTCACGGCCCACTGCTGCGTCTCTGGCCGATCGTTGTTCTTCTCGGCCGCGGCGTGCGATTCGAAATCGACGACCAGCAGGTACTGACCCGGATCCTCCCGGTTCGCCAGCAGCCTGCTCCCGAGGTAGCCGGGTGCGACCCCTGCTTCAGCCTCGTGCCACTCGGCGAGCAGCGCCTTCATCGCATCGGCGTCCGACGAACGGACCGCGATGGTCTGGACAAAGTGCATGTCCACCTCCCGTGGGACCCGAACCTACCGATCGGCCTCGTTCCGACGTCGAGGACCCGCCAGACCGGACCCGATGCTCCCCGATCCGTATCCTCGAGCGATGCGTGGTGCGACCGTCCTGGCCCTGAGCATCGTCCTGGCGGGGTGCGGAGGGACCGCCACCGAGACCACGACTGCCGCCACGACATCCGCCACCACCGCGGCTCCCACGACGGCAGCCTCCGCGACCACCACCACGCCGGCAGCGCAACCTGAACGCAGCGACGTCCCGTACTCGGTGGCCGCCACGCCGGAGGGATCCGCACAGACGCTCGACATCTACGGATCTGCACCGGGCGCACCGGTCGTGCTGATCCTCCACGGCGGCGGCGCCGACAAAGACCATCCCGACGTGGTCGCCGTGGCCGGCGGCCTGCAAGCGGAGGGTTTCACGGTCGTCGTGCCGACCGTCGTGCGCAACGCCACCCCGCCAGGAGTCATCGCCGCCGGCGGTCGGATGCTCCGCGAGTCGATGGAGCAGATCGGATGTGCGCTACGGATGGCCGCCGACGAGACAGGAGCCGGCGAGGTCACGGTGCTCGGCCACTCGGCGGGCGGGTTCTTCGGCGTGCTCGCCACGCTGGCAGGCACCGACGACCTGTCGCGATGGGACGCCTACGGGACCGCGGAGCAAGTCACCTGTTCGAGCGAGACCGCTCCGGCCGGCATCGGAGCGTTCGTGTCGTACAACGGAGCGTGGTTCATCTTCCAGCGCAGCTCGCTACCCGACGACGATCCCGAGCTGTGGGCGCTCGCCAACCCTCGCGAGTTCGCCACGTCCGGGGCGCCGCCGATTCGTGCCATCCTCGGCGCCGACGACGCCCAGACACCGGCATGGCACCTCGACGAGGTGGAAGCCTTCGTGGGCGAGTTGGCGGACGCCGGCGTCGACGCCGAGACAACTCGGGTTCCGGGCGGTGGCCACGGCCTCGACGACGAAGGGCCGATGTGGGACGCCCTGCTCTCCGCAACGCTCGAGGTGACCCCGGGCGCATGACAAGAGCCGCCTGCATCCCCGGCAGCGAGCGGTCAGATCACGGAGAGGTGACCACTCCGTCGGCCAGGAACGCCTGACGATCCTCGGTCTCCAACGGCAGCGTCACACACCCCACGACGTATCGCCCCGGGTCCGAGAACGGCACGTTGATGCGGGCCGTCTCACCCGGTCCCACGGGCCCGCTGCTGGTCCGCGACTTCACGCCGTCAGGCATCTCGCTGAGGTACGTGAGGTCGTCGCCAAATCCGACCATGTCGTCGTGCGTCAAGGAGTCGTCTTCCAAGAAGTAGAGCGCGAACTGGAAGTCGAGGTCACCGGCATTCACGACCTCGAACGCCGGGATGCCGCGCTCGATCTCGCTCGGGCCCTCGTACCGACAGGTGCCCCCGTCGAACGTCACGGTGTTGACCGACGGCCCGGCGGTCTCCGACGGGACCGTCGTCGTCGTGGTCTCTTCCGCTGCTCCGCCACAGGAGGCGAGGGTGGCGAGCACCGCCACCACGACGGCGATGCTGTGAGCGAGGCGGCCCGGCGGCCACGTCGACGACGAGACGGTGCACCGCATCCGGCGAGGCTA
>JBPEXB010000163.1:0-2844 GCA_052032125.1 Acidimicrobiia bacterium | reverse complement strand
CGGAAGGGCCGCTTCCTGACGTACTGATCCCACCCATCAGGAGTACTGAGTACTCAGTACCAAGTACTCAGTACCAAGTACTCAGTACCAAGTACTCAGTACCAAGTACTCAGTACTCCCGTTGGTTAGCGTGCCGGCGTGGAGCAGATCGACCAGGTGGTGCACGGCGACGTCACGCTGCGGGTTCGGACCTATGGGGAAGCATCGGCGCCGCTGCTGATCGCGCTCCACGGCTGGCCGGACTCGAGCAGGGGATGGCGCCACGTGGCCCCGCTCCTGGCCGAGCGATTCCGCGTCGTCACGCCCGACCTGCGGGGGTTCGCCGGTTCATCGAAGCCGGTGGGCACCGACGCCTATCGGATGTCGAAGCTGATCGCCGACGTCCATGCAGTGGCGGATTGGGCGGGTGCCGAGCGCTTCTTCCTCGCCGGTCACGACTACGGCGGGGCGATCACCTGGGCGATCGGGTGCTTGGCGCCGGAGAGGATCGAGCGGGCCGTCGTCATGGCCTCGCCGCATCCCCGGGTCTTCAAGAAGGCGGGTACCGACCCTCGCCAGCTGATGCGTTCCTCGTACGCCTTCCTGATGAACATCGGGCTGCGCGGCGAGGCCCTGCTCCGGGCCAACGACTACGAGATGCTGACCAGCTTCGCGTTCGGAGGAGTCGAGCAGATCACTGCAGCCGATCTCGCCGAGTACCGGGCCGAATGGTCCGAGCCAGGCACGTTCACGGCGATGTCGGAGTACTACCGGGCGCACTACCCGCCGGACCTTCTCAACCCGGAGGTGCCGCTGGACCTGCCGGCCGTGACGGTGCCCACGCGCTATGTCCACGGCACTCGCGACTTCGCCTTCGTCGAGGCGCTGGCGACCGGAAGCGGCGAGTTCGTCTCTGCCCCGTACGACGAGGTGCACCTCGACAGCACCCACTGGATGCTCTACGAGCAGCCCGTCGAGGTGGCGAAGCTGATCGCGGAGTGGTGTCTCGATCGGGACCTTTGATCCTGGTGCGGGAACCGTGTTCGGGGCACGATGAGTTGAAGGGCTGGAATGCCCGGGGCCTGCTTGGAAAGGGTCCACGCATGAGACCGATCCGTATCGCCGGGTTGGCGCTGGCACTGGTGCTGGCCGCCTGCTCGGGCGACGCTGCTTCCACCACGACCGACGCCACGACGCCCTCGTCGACGAGCGGCGAGGCGACCACCTCGACGACCGACGCCACCACGACGTCGGCCGACGCCACCACCACCAGCGACGCCACGACCACCACCGAGGGCTCGACCACCAGCAGCCCTGAGTCGACCACCGCCCCCACCGGCCCGGTCCCCGACGAGGACCTGCCGGGCGAGTTCTTCGATCTCAATCCGGTGCCCGGCTCCATCCTGGCCGTGGTGGGGGTCGCCCACGACGACGTGCTCAACGTGCGCCTGCGGCCTGGCGCCGATCAGGCGATCGTCGCCACCCTGGGCCCGGTCTCCAACGAGTTCGAGGCCACCGGTCGGGGCCGCCTGCTCCCGAATTCGATCTGGTACGAGGGGACGACCGCCACCGGTGTCGTCGGGTGGGTCTCGTCTCGGTTCACGTCCCAGATCGGGGAAACGGTCGATCTCACCTCGATGGTCGTCGAGGATCTGGGCGGCACCATCCCCACCGCCGCCGACATGGAGGCGCTCGGCAGGCTGGTGGCCGAGTCGCAGGCATCGACGGACCCGCAATCCGACATCGTGATGGTGGTCGCACCGACCGTCGGGGACCTGGGTGAGGTCACGTTCGACGTGGTCGGCCTGGGCGACGATGCCGTCTGGGCGCTGCGCCTGCACGTGTTCGGCGAGCCGACCGACGGCGGGTTCTCACTGAAGTCGGTGGAGGCCACCAGCATGTGCGTGGGTTACCGCGGGGTCACCGACGAGGGGATCTGCGTGTGAGGGCGCTTCAGCCGAGCAGCAGCACCGCGAAGGCCACCACCGCCACCGCGTAGGCGGCGACGGTCTGTTGCACCCGCTTCTGGGTGCTCTGCGGGATGCGCTGCCAGATCGAGACGATGAGGATGCCGGCCACCATGCCGCCCAGGTGCGCTTGCCAGGCGACGTTGGGGACGAAGAGCGGCAGGGCCAGGTTGATGCCCAGGAGCACCAGCAGCTGCTGGAACTGGGCGCCGCCGCCCGGGCTGTGGCGCACCGGCCAGGTGGCCATCAGCACGGCTCCGAACAGGCCGAACACGGCCCCCGAGGCGCCCATCGCCAGCGCCCGGTCGTCACCGAAGAACAGGAAGGCGGCGCTGCCGGCGATTGCCGAGGCGAGGTAGAGCCCGGAGAACGCCCCCGCTCCGACGCGCCGCTCCAGGGGCGGCCCGAAGATGTAGAGGGCGTACATGTTGAAGCCGATGTGCAGGAAGCTCACGTGCAGGAAAGCTGACGTGATCGCCCGCCACCATTCACCGCTGCGGACCAGCGGGTTGAACAGCCCCCAGTCGAAGTCGAAGCCCGGCTGAGAGCGCTGAGCGAAGAAGACGATGATGGACGCCACGATGATCGACGTGACCACCGGGGTGCGGCGATTCTGCATCTGGCGGGCCGTCACCACCCGGGCGCGGCCGATCGGTCGGGCGCACTCGGCACACTTCTGCCCGACGACCGAGTCGTGGGAACAGTCGGGGCAGATCGGCTTGCCGCACTCCGAACAGCTCAGGTAGGTGACCCGATCGGGATGCCGGTAGCAGACCGGTTCGGTCGCGGCACCAGGCTCGGGATGGGCGTCGGGATCCATGAGAGGAAATGTATCAGGGGCCGTCCCGTAGTCCTGCGGACCACGGGACGGCCGTACTGAGTACCGAGTACTGAGTAC
>JBPEXB010000162.1:0-10921 GCA_052032125.1 Acidimicrobiia bacterium | reverse complement strand
ACTCGCTCGCCGCCGCTGTCGGCGGCGTCCTGTTCGACGGGCGCTGGCTGATGAACTCGATCGAGGAGAAGCTGGTCGAGGTCGTCCCGTGACCTTTGCCTCGGGTAGCGATCCGCCTGCGATCCCTATCGTGAGCGTTCGATCTCGGGGGTGGATCGCCGGGCGGCTTCGCTCGCGTAGTCGTTGAATCGCTGACGGGTCCATTGGATGTCCTGCTCTCGCCGCAACGCGTCTCGGTGGTCGACGGCTTGGTCGATGACGGCGCGGGTTGGCCCGGCGTTCTCGACGGCGAGGTCGTATCCGTCCTGTGCTTGTTCCAGGGACAGGTGTGCGGCGCCGAGGTGATCTCGGAGGCGGAGTCTGCCGATCAGTCCGGCGTCACGCTTCTGGCGCTCGAGACCTCGCACGCTCGTGCGGGCATCGTCAAGTTCGGCCTTCGCTGCGTCGACGACTTCCTCGAAGGGCCGCGCCGCCGCTACAGCCTCGGCGACGGAGCGTTCGGCGGCGTCGAGGGGGTCCTCTTGTTCTGATTGGAGCTCGCGACCGATCTGGTGGAGCTGGCGTCGGACCGCTACGGCGGGGACGTCGGCTTGGTCGGTGGCGAGGGCGTATTCGAGGACGTCACGGGCCGTTCCGAGGTCGGGCTCGTCGGTGACGACGGCGAGGTGGTTGACGCTGCGGCCGCGGGTGGCGCCGACGTAGAGGGCGCGGTGGCTGGTGCCGGGGGTGACGAGGGTGTAGCTGATGTCGACGGTGTCGCCCTGGTGGCCATGCGCCGTGGCGGCGTAGCCGAGCCGCAGGTGCTGGCGGGCGTAGTCGGCGGGGACGGTGACGGTGCCGTGTCCTCGTTGTCGGGACAGGGTCACGCTGCCGTCAGCCTCGACGCTGTCGACGCGCCAGAGTTCTCGGTTGCGGACGGGCTCGCCGTTGGTGGTGCGGAGGGTGCGTTCGTTGCGGCGGGTGACGACGACGTCGCCCGGCCCGGCTGTCTCTCCGTCGGCGATCGGAACGGCGACAAGTTCGTCGAGGTGGCCGAGGTCGCGGCGGGTGTCTTGGATGGCTCGGTTGAGGGCGTCGACGTTGGCGTTGGTCTCGGCGGTGACGGCCACGGTCTGACCGTCGGTGTCGTGTCGGACCCAGGCGTCGGCGATCCAGCCGAGTTGGGACTCGAGATCGGCGGGCCGGACACGCCCGTGGTCGAAGTACGCGTCGAGCGCCTCGCCGCGGCCGGTGCGCAGGGCGAGGGTGGCGTCGGCTTCCCATCGATGGGTGAAGCGGTGGATGTGCTGGAGGTGGTGGGTGCGGCCGGCGCGGCAGAGCTCGTCGAACATTCCGCCACGGCCGACGGCCTGGAGTTGACGGGGATCACCGACGAGGACCAGGCGCCAGTCCTGGGACCGGGCGAGGTCGACGAGCCCGTCGAGCGTGTTCGTGCCAACCATTCCCGTCTCGTCGACGACCACGGTGGCGCCGGCGGGGAGCCGATGTTCGGGGCGGGGGCCGTCGGTGCGGTCCCATTCGTAGAGGAGCTTGGCGATCGTGTCGGAGCGGATGCCGGTCTCCATTTCGAGGACACGGGCCGCCTTCGCCGACGGGGCGATGCCGTAGACGACCCGGCGTTGCTGGTGGATGTCGAGGCTGGCGGCGGCCAGGGTGGTGGTCTTGCCGGTCCCGGCCGGGCCGACGACGAGCACGACACGTTCGGATCCGGCGACGGCGCGGGCGACGTCGGCTTGCAGCGGGTCGAGCCCGGTGGTGTCGACGGTGGTGGAGGGGGTGGCGGGGTGGTCTTGGGCGTCGAGGACGTAGGTGAGGATGCGTTCTTCTTGGGCCAGGACTCGGTCGTGGGTCAGGTGCTTGATCATGGGGTTCATCCACACCGACCGGCCATCCCCGGCCCGGGTCGGCCCGGCGATCTCGGGGTCGAGATCCCGGTGTATGCCTTGGACCTTGTCGGTCGCCTGTTCGACGGCCCGGGCCCAGTCCGTGCCGTTCCACTCCGACGACGGCGGCAGCTGATCGCAGATGGCGGCGAGGAGGTCGGCGCGCCGCCAGGTCGAGACCTTGGCGGTGACGGTGTCGAGGATGTCGTCCACCGTCGGCTGCGCCCGCTCCGGCTGCGGACGTCCGGTGATCGTGCGGGTGAGTCGGGCCCCGTCCCAACCGAGCGCGGCGGCTTCGTCGACCCAGCGGATCTGGGCGTCGACGAGCGGTAGCCCGGACTTGCGGCGGCGTGATTCGACGGCGGCTTCGCGTTGGATGGCAGCGGCTTCCCGGCGGGTGGGGTCGCGGCCTTCGCGTTCGAGGAACGCCTCGGTCAGCACCTCGTGCAGGGCTTCGACCTGGGCGGCGCGCTTGGAGAAGGCTTGCAAGAGGTCGTCGGGGACGCCGTCGATCTCGGCCTGGCCCTTCTCGATGGGTCCCCAGGCGACGCCGTAGCGGTGGGTGAGCTCGGCCCGCAGCACCGACTGGTACAGGCGCCCGACCTGCTGCTGGGTCTTCTTCGCATACAGCCCGTCCAACGCCAGCCACCGCCCGTCGGGGGCGACGACCTTGGACGAGATCACGGCGTGGGTGTGCAGCTGCGGGTCGTCTTCCCGCGACGTCGACTGCTGGAACACCGCCATCGTGAACCCGCCGGCATCGGGGTACTGGCGGCGGCCGTTGTGCCACACCCGGGTCGTGCAGCCGTAGGTCTCGAGGTGTTCGAGGCAGACCTGGACAGCGAGATTGTGGGCATCGAGCACACCCTGGTCGCCGGTCAACCCCCACCACAGCGACACCGACTTGGGGGCGGAGAAGGTGGCGTCGTAGCCGGCCACCGCCTTGATGAGTTCGCCGTGCTTGGTGTGCTTGTCCTTGAACGGGTCCCCGAGACGGACCCCGGTGGTCGGGTCGAGGCCGGAGAGCAGGTCCTCGAGCTGCTGCTGGGACACCGACCCCGACAAGCCCAGGCCGGGTGCTTGGCGGCCGGCCCAGAAGCCGGGGACCTCGTGACTGGTCTCCGGGTCGAGATACCCGGCATAGCCGGCGTAGTAGCGGGCTGCCTCGCCCGCGCCGCAGGCGTAGATCGTCCTCACTCGCAGCATCGGGACGCTCCTCTCGGTTCACGATTGCTCTGTGATGGAGGTCCCGGCCGCCGGTCAGGCACCTGTCTGTCGTGTTGCTGCGTTTCTGGGGTCGATCGGTCGATCATCGGGGATCTCGCTTTCAGTCGGTGAACGGGAGCGCGGGCTGGACGACTGTGTCGTCGGCGTGGGTGCTTGCCGTTCGTCGGGACTGAGTGGAATTGGTGATGGCGAGGCGGCGGGCCAGCTCGGCGCGCGTGGGAAATCGGTCGTGTGGACGCGCGTCCGTCGTCGGCTCGGAACGCACCGGGCGGCGCGGGCTGGTGGTCATCCAGTCGTCGAGCTCGTCGGCCGGGAACCGCAGGGACCGGCCGATCTTGCGGCACGGCAACCCCTCGGCCCCGCCGGTCTCGAGGAACCGGCGACCGAGCCCGTACACGGTGGTGCGGCCCAGCTTCAGGCGGGCCATCACCTGCTGCGCGGTCAGCATCTCCGACACGGTCGCCTCCCTTCGGACCGCCCCGAACGCCATCAACATTCTGGTGGGGTAGTCTGCGGGTTGACAGACTACAGCGATGTGATTCAGACTGCAACCAGAATGTTGGACATCCCGCAAGCTCGTTGATGACAGGATGAGGGCATGGCTCGCCGCAAGACCTCAGCCCCGCCGTCGTGGACCCCGAACCAGATCGTGGCCCACAACCTCGCCAAGGCGCGCCTGCTGCGCGGATGGACGCAAGACGAGGCCGCCGAGGTATGCGCCCCCTACCTCGGCACAAGGTTGTCGCCAGCGTCGTGGTCGGCGATCGAACGCTCCATCGACGGCACCCGCATCAAGGTCGTCTCCGCCGATGAGCTGGTCGCGTTCGCCCGCGCGTTCGACCTGCCGGTCGGGTTCTTCCTCACTCCTCCGTCGGTGTGGGACGACCACGTCGTCGCCGCCCCCGACGCGGGCCCCCAGGGCCTCGACCCCGAAGAACTGTTCGACGTGGTCATCGGCACCGAGGAGAACCTCCAAGCGTGGGAGCAGTACCTGCTCTCCTGGCCCAGTCCGGAACACCGGGTCCGGATCCACGACGATGGGACCATGGAGAACCTCGGCCGCGTCCAGGACGACGTCCACCACCGAGTCCGGGTCAACAACACCCTGCGAGCCCGGATGGCGTTACGCCAACAGTTCGGCGACCTCGACGCCGCCCGCACTGCCCTGACACAGCTGGCCCAAGCGCTCGAGACCCTCGACGACCTCGAAACGGCACCCGACGACACACCGCAACCCGAAGCGGCACCCGCCGATCCGCCTGCACCGAAGACCCGGAAGACGAAGCGATGACCCGAGCGGGTTTGCTGGCATCCTGAACATCTCGGCCTGAGCCGACCGGTCGGGGCACCCGGACACGAGCCCCCTCAATCACGACTCCACACAGGGAGACGCACGATGAGGGGAAACCTCGCGCCCGCACCGGAGTGCCGGCCATGATCGCCAAGCGCACCACCAAGGCAGGCGACGTCCGCTACGACGTCCGCCTCCGCGGCCCCGACGGCAAAGAACGATCCAAGACCTTCCGTACGAAGAAGGAAGCCGAGCGCTACGTCCGCTCCCAGCAGACCGCCATCGACGCCGGAACATGGATCGACCCGGCTGCCGGCAGGGTCACGCTCGCAGCGTGGGCGAACGAGTGGCAGCGGTCGGCCGTCCACCTTCGCCCGAAGACCCGCAAGATCTACGCCGACAACTTGCGGCTCCACATCCTGCCGGTACTCGGCGACCACGAGCTGGCGAAGCTGACACCGTCGATGCTGCGGGCCTGGCAGGCCGACCTCGCCACGAAGCCGGGCGTCCGGGGGAAGGTGCTGTCGGCGTCGTCGGTGTCGCAGGCCTACCGGACCCTGAATCGGATACTCGAGGCTGCGGTCGGCGACGAGCTGCTCGGCCGCAACCCGCTCAACGGGGTCACGCCGCCGTCGGTCGAGCCCGACGAGATGCGGTTCCTCACCCATGCTGAGGTGGCGTTGCTCGCCGACACGATCGACGAGCGCTACCGGGCGCTCGTCCTCGTCGCCGCCTACACCGGGTTGCGGGCCAGCGAGCTGGTCGGCCTGCGCCGCCACCACATCGACCTGCTGCGCCGCACCCTGACCGTCGTCGAGCAAGTCCAGTACCTCGACGGCCAGTTCCTGACCTCACAGCCCAAGACCAAGGCGGGCCGCCGCTCGGTGTCGCTGCCCCGCCTCGTTTCCGCCGAGCTCGACGCCCATCTGCGCGCCCACGCCGAGCCCGACGTCGACGCCGTGGTCTTCACGTCACCCGAAGGCGGCTACCTGCGCTTCGACAACTTCCGGAATCGGTTCTGGACCCCCGCCACCATCGATGCTGGCCTCGCCCCGCTCCGCCCCCACGACCTCCGCCACACCTGCGCCTCGCTCGCCATCGCCGCCGGCGCCGACGTCAAGGTGCTCCAGCGGATGCTCGGCCACTCGTCCGCCGTCCTCACCCTCGACCGCTACGGCCACCTGTTCCCCGGCCAGGCTGAGTCGGTCGCCGACCGTCTCGACGAGATGGCCCATGCGGCCGGCGTGGTCCAGAGGGCCGAGGTGATTCCGCTCTCGTCAGAGGACCTGGGGTGACTCAGCGCCGACAGAGCGCCGTTGGGGCGTTGATCTCGACGAAGGTCTGATGCACGGCCGGATCGGGCGTCATGCCATACGGCGTGAGAATCACCGATCCGGCGCAGGTTGCCCCGAGGCGGCGGCCAGCGGAGAACGCGGGGGACAGGTGTTCAGCTGGGAGCATCACGTCGCCGCAGCAGTGTCGCGACATCTGGGTGCACATGACAGCGGCGCCGGCCCGTAGGACGGATCCAACCATCTCCGGGCGCGGGTTCTGATGCGGCTTCCGCCCGATCGAGAAGATGACTCGCTCTGGTCGCACAGTTCCGAGGAGCCGGGCAGCAAAGCTCTCGTTCTCGCTGACACCACCGGCAGCTCGAACGTTGCCTCCATGGTGTGGAAACACGAGCGTGTTGGCTCGTAGGTCATCTGCACTTCGGGTGCGCACGAGGTGGTCCAGGCCGACCTCGTCGATGTCAGCGCCGAGAAGAACACGGGAGTCGTGGAGTTCGACCCGCACAACTGCGCTGATCGTATTGGTCGTGATCCGACGGTCCTCGTCGTCGGTCGAGCCAGGCCCGAGTGCGGCGAGCGCAGCGCACGGTGCAAGAACGGTTACTCCGACGTTCGGCAACGCATCGATAGAGGTGTCCTCCACAAGGGATGTGTGAAAGGCGATCTCGCCATCTCGGCGCAGTTGGTCGAGCGTGAAGGCGAGTGCCTTCCACTCGCGTGACTGTTTCGCCGCATCGCTGTTTAGGTAGACGGCGCCGACCGAAATTTCAGGTTGCTCGAGGACTGCAAGGAGCCCCTTTAGGTGGTCGAAATCCGCATGCGAAATGAGAACCGCGTGGATGTGCTGAATCCCTTCAGCTGAGAGGTATTCGAGAAGAGATGTCCCAACGCCCGCATCAATCACGATCGCTTCGTTGCCATGCCTTGCGACAGCAGCGTTCCCGTGCCCAACGTCGAGGACGACGAGCTCCGTCACTGCTCTTCCCAGTGAGACACGTACAGCTGTTCGGAAGAGGTGGCGCCGAGATTCACGAATGCGTACGTCCGGAAGCCAGGTTCGAGGCGAGCGTGCAACGATGTCGGGATGTCGCTGAGACGAAGTCGGATGGCTTCGTCCAGGGGCCAGGAAGGGAAGGAGACGTCGACGCTGTCGGGTTCGGCGCGCTCGACGACGAGCTGAGCGCGCCAGATCTTGCGCTCCGGGGGCGGGTTTCCGCGGATCTCCTCAGCGCAGGTCTTGAAGGCCCAGAACAGCTCGTCTGGCTCATTCAACTCGTCCGGTCGTCGGACGACAGGCAGATTGGCCATCAACGGTCGAATCTCATCGAGTTCGGTGCCGATGAACTTCGTGCACAGAACGGCTAGGCGGCCAGCTCTCGTGCTGCGCGCCACGAGCTGGGCGCCTGTGAAGCCTGCGTAGTTGCGGATTGATAGGTGGTGATCGCAAATCAAGGCGTCCGCCCCGTCGAAGACCACGCTCTCGGCGCTCTCCAGCGAGTCGAGCGGCCCGTCGATGTTCTTGGTCGCGAGCGCAGCATCGGAGAGCACCCATTCCAGGCTCGAGCGGCCGTCGGGGTCGTCGTCGACAACGGCGACCGAGCGGACGCGTGATCCGTCGATATCCCACATCAGTCGGCTCCAATGATCGGGAGACTCACCGTGAATTTGGCGCCGGCACCCTCGGCGACAGGGTCTACGCCGGCGGTTCCACCTAGGTCCGTTGCGGTGTCGCGGACGATCGTGAGACCCAATCCCGAACCACCTGGCCTCGACGTTACGCCGGGGAGCCAGATTTCTGAGGGTGAGAAGGCGACTAGACCCGGCCCTGAGTCCTCCACGACTATTGAAACGCGTCCGTCCGCTACGACGGTCGAGACCCGAATCCATCGGTCGGCGCCTGCCGACTGGGCGATCGCCGAGAGAGCGTTTGTCAGCAGGTTGACCACGATCGACTCCACTGCGGCGATGGACCCGCGCAAGTACGGCTTGGCCTCCTGCAGCCTGAGTTCCAGGCGTGCAGATCGACCTTCAACGAACGGTCGATAGGTAGCCGCAAGTCCCTCGATTACCGCATGGACGTCGACTCGCCCGGCTCGACGCTTGTCTCGGTCGACAAGATCAAGCGTGGTGTCCCCGAAGGCTGCGAGCGATTGTGTGTTCGAGGCGATCGCTTCGAGCGGTTCGGTGAGCTCCAGTGGGAGGTCGCCGAGCGTCTTGCGCAGCCGTCGCTTCAAGGCGGAGATCGCCCGACCGATCACCTTGAGCGGACCGCCGGATGATTCGTGAGCGAACGTCGCCGATGTGATTCCAGCCGTGCTCAGAGTCCGGTAGAGCTGCACCTCGTCGCGGAGGGATCGCGTCTCCCGATCTCGTGCTCGCTCGTACTTATCGAATGCCTTCTTGATCGCGGGTGCCGTATCGCCTGCCGTGTCGATCGCGGCCCGGACGTCTTCGCTTGCGTCTTGCGACTTGTCTCTTGCCTCGCTCCGTTCCTGGCGCCTGCGTGCCTCAGCCACCTTGATGCGCTCTCGGGCCAACCAATCGAGAGCGTCCTTGGCAAAGCGCGCGAGGTCAAGAAACTCCGGGGACTCGATGAGGCCGGATCTGTCGGTCTTGGCCGTCAGGACGCCGGCCCGATCGTCGACTCGAACCCGCCCGAGCGAGGTATTCGTACCCGGTCGTTCTTCTGGGCTTCGAGTGCGACTGAGGTTGATGTCGAGCCAGTCGTGGCCTTCGTCGCCGTACGGCTGCACACGAAGGCCGTTTCGGTAGAGCATGACCCCACCAAACTCGGCGAGCCACCTGCGGACCTCCCCGAGGCTCGAAGCTCGCGTTTGAAATGTCTGGCCGTCGAGAATGAACACCCAGAACTCGAACTCAGCTGGGGGGCAGGTGTAGTTCTCGCCGGTTCGTTCGAGATCGGAGTGGCCTGCGCGGAAGAGGGGCTCGCCGCGCCAGTCGGACACGACTGCGTCGGCCTCGCCCCGATCGTTGACCTTGGCCCGCAAGAAGTACTCAGCGTCGTCGAAGTACTTACGGCGAACGAGTTCCTCTAGGTCCTCGAACTCGGGCGACTCAAGCCTAGGTCTGAACGCTTCCTCCGAGTCGTCGAAAGGGTCGGCGAGGAGCAGGAGCGAGCGGGCGAGTCGCCTCACTTCGCGCCTGCCAACCCGGCGCGTAAGGCCCGCTACCTCAACACTGGTTCCCTGGCGTTCGCCCACGGCGGGTATGGACTCGATCACCAGTTCGACAGCATCGACGGAGTCGACCCTGTCGTAGTCGGTCCAGTCAATCCGAAGTGAGTTGCGCACTTCGGGTTCGACAGAGGAGACCGACTGAAGCAGGACGTGGCGTCCAGCGCGGAGTGCAGCGAGCCTTCCGAGCCCCTTGCTGCCAGCGAGTATCCGGCCGCTCTCGGTAGTACCGCCGCGCTTCTTCTCAGAGCGGCCGAGGAGGAGAAAGTGACGCTCCAACTCATCGGCTGTCATTCCGTCGCCGTCGTCGACAACAGTCAGGGAGCCGCCCGGCTCCGTCACATTCGTCAGTCGCACTACGCAGCTCGATGCGTCGGCATCGTGAGAGTTCTTCACGAGCTCGACTACACCTTCGGCCAACGAAGGGTTCAGCTCCTCTCCGAGCCGCCGGAGAATGTCGGCTGCGAATCGAATTCGAGCGCTACGCATCTTCGATCCAGGGTACGGACCTGAGGGCAGCGACGGTCAGGTGGCGACACCCGTTCACCTCGTTGAGCCAGTCGGTCGAGCTCGGCCTTCGGAGGATTCGAATCAACTTCGCACAGGTCTCGAGACTCGGAGATTGCGGAGTTGCCACCAGCAGGTGATTGTCGACTGCGATCGAGCGTTCGTCGGTTACGAGGGCAGCTCTCGCCCGGTGCACTTCCGAAGGGCTTGATGTTCGCGGCACGGCTACGAAAGGCGTCTCGTTTAGTCGCCCCAAGAATCTGCGGTTCTGAGGTACATCCGACACGACAGACCAGCTCGGGAATTGCTTCGCGCGAAGGTACGGCGTCCACTGGCCAAGCTTGGGGTCTCGATTGTTGACGACCGCGCCAACGCCGATGTCGAAGTAGTCGCCGACCGTGGGACCGTCGAACGCTGGGATCCACTGTGTTTCACGGGAGGTCGAACTCGTATCGTTCGGAACTTCTGCCGTGAGGATGAAGACGTCGACGTCGGTCCATGCGTCGAATCTGCCTAGTCGCTCCGTGCTCACCACGTCGACTAGGGCGTCGATTGCAGCCCGCCACTTCTGGTAGCGAGTTCCGCAGCGGAGTGCGTCGGGGAGAACGGCACGGATAAGGGAGCCTGCCGGCGCAAGCTCGATCGTGCTGATCGACATGGTCGCGGCCCGGTGGACGCGCCCTGACGCCCAGGTGCAGGTCGAGGGCGCGATCGTGGCGCCAAATGGAGGGTTCGTAAGAACGTGTGTGGCGCTACTCAGTTCGGGAGCACGTATTCCATCGCCGCAGCGAAAGCTTGCATCTACGTCGAGACCGCTTCGAGTCGCCAAGATCTGAAAGCGTTCCTCTGCGGCTTGGACGAACGTTGGTACAACGTCGACTCCTCGAACGGCAACCCGACGTGTCCGAGCCAGTTGCCCGCCGGCGTAGCGGGCAGCGGCGATCAGGAGATCCCCAGCGCCGCAACTTGGGTCGACGATGCGAAGGTCTCCCGTCGCGTCGGCAATCGGTTCGGCGAGCCGTGCGGCGTGAGCAGAAGGTGTGAAGAACGCTCCGAGTACGCGGCGGTCGCCAAGCGGGACGAGATCGCGTAGTGCAGCGGACGCCTGACCATCGAGGAGCGCGTCTGCATCGTGGGTCGAGGGGTCGAACGACTTAAGGACGTTGACAAAGGCTTCGAATTCAGTTCCGTGGATCTGCGCCGACACCGTCGAACTCTATTCCGTCAGCGTTGGCCGACGGTTCCGACGGAGGCAGTGGGCGGTCGTGACTACGCAGGGTGAGGTTCTGGGTCCGTGGACAAGACCCTGTGGAAACCGCCCGCGGGATGCTCGCGGGATGGACGGGGATCGAGGCCCAGAATGAGACCCAGGTCAGCGACCGCGGAACGGCCGCTGACCTGGTGTCTTCGATGGTGGTCGGGACCGGCGTCGATCCGGTGACCTACCGCTTTTCAGGCGGTCGCTCTGCCAACTGAGCTACCCGACCAGATCGTCACCCCGGGCCGGAGCCCGGGGAGATCTGTGGC
>JBPEXB010000161.1:0-3830 GCA_052032125.1 Acidimicrobiia bacterium | reverse complement strand
ACCTGGTTCGGCGCCAGGAAGGGGCTGGCGGTGCCGGTTCGGTCAGGCTGTGCGTCGTGGGTGAACGCCAGGGCGTTCCATCCGGACTGCACCGCCATCAGCCCATCCCGGAGGGAGACGTCGACGCGACGGCCGCGCCGCGGGCGCTCCGCCAGTGCGGCGGCAACGGCCAGGGCGGCGTTGGTGCCCGCCACGTAGTCCCCGATGGTCGTCGCTGTCTTTCGCGGCCCGTCGCCGGGAGCGCCGGTGATCGAGATCATGCCCGACTCACCCTGGAAGATGACGTCGATCCCGGCCCGCTCCGCGTAGGGGCCGGTGGCGCCGAACGCCGACACGACGGCGTAGACCAGCCGCGGATTGAGCTCCCGACAGCGCTCTTCGCCGAGGCCCATGCGGTCCATGGCGCCGTGCCGCAGGTTGTTCAGCACGACGTCGGCTCGGGTGACGAGGCGCTCGAGGACGTCGCGCGCTCCGGCGGCTCTCGTGTCGAGCACGACCGACTCCTTGCCGCGGTTCACCGCCATGAAGAAGGCGGATTCACCCTGTTGGTAGGGCCCGAACTGCCGGCCGAGGTCGCCGGTCGGCGGCTCGATCTTGATGACCCTGGCTCCGAGATCGGCCAGGAGCATCCCCGCATAGGGAGCGGCGATGAGGTTGCCGAGCTCGACGACCAGGACGCCGTCGAGCGGGCCCTCAGACACGCTCGACGACCATCGAGATGCCCTGACCCACGCCGATGCACATCGTCGCCAGCCCGTATCGCGCCTCGCGCCGGCGCAGCTCGTGGACGAGCGTGACGAGGATGCGGGCACCCGAGGCCCCGAGCGGGTGACCGAGGGCGATCGCCCCTCCGTTCACGTTCACGAGGTCCTGGTCCAGGCCCAGCAGGCGCAGGCTGGCGAGGCTCTGCGAGGCGAAGGCTTCGTTGATCTCCACCAGGTCCAGGTCGTCGACATCGAGACCCGCCCGGGCAAGCGCCTTCTCGGAGGCGGGCACCGGGCCGATGCCCATCACGTCCGGGTGCACGCCCGCCGCTGCCGACGACAGGATGCGCGCCATGGGCTCGAGGCCGTGGTCGGCGAGACCCTGCTCGGTCGAGAGCAGGACGGCCGCCGCTCCGTCGTTCATCGGCGAGGCGTTGCCGGCGGTCACCACCCCGCCTTCCTTGAAGACCGGCCGCAGTGCCGCCAGCTTCTCGAGCGACGTGTCGGGGCGGGGACCCTCGTCGGCGTCGATCAGCCGGTGCTCCCTGCGCTTCGCGTCGACCGGCGCCTCCAGCGGTTCCAGCTCGTCGTCGAACCGTCCACCCGCCACGGCGTCGAGCGCTCGTTGGTGGCTCCGGAGGGCGAAGACGTCCTGGTCCTCCCGCGACACGTCGTATTTCTCGGCGACCACCTCCGCCGTCATGCCCAGCGAGATCGGCGGGTACAGCTCCTCCATTCGAGAGTTCACGAGACGCCAACCCAGCACGGTGTCGGCCGTCTCGGGAGTCCCGGTCGGGAAACCTCGCTCCGCCTTGAGGGTCACGTAGGGCGCCCGGCTCATCGACTCGGAGCCGCCTGCGATCATCACGTCGCCCCAGCCTCCCTCCAGGGCGTGGGCAGCCGACACCACGGCCTGCATCCCGGACCCGCACAACCGGTTGACCGTGGCACCCGGCACTTCGATGGGCAGTCCGGCCAGTAGCGCCGCCATCCGGGCTACGTTGCGATTGTCCTCACCGGCCTGGTTGGCCGCCCCCCACTGCACGTCCTCGACCGCCATCGGGTCGAGGCCAGGGTTGCGAGCCATCAGACGTTGCACGGCGTGCGCCGCCAGGTCATCGGGGCGAACCAGCGCCAGCTGACCTCCGAGACGGCCCATGGGCGTGCGACAGGCGTCGACGATGTAGATGTCGCTCATGCGGATCGGTCCAAGGACGGGACGAACCCGAGACTAGTTGCGGGTCGCACACGGACCTCCGCCCCTGGCGCAGGCGAATCCGCATCGTTGCGTGGCCGAGACCTATCGTCTCCGGCATGGCCGGCAGATCGACACACGCATCCGAGGCGGTCGAGGCCTGGGAGGCACTCCTGAGGGTGCATGCGGCCCTCACCCCGATGCTGGCGGCCGAGGTCGAGGCGCAGACCGGCTTGCCACTCTCCTGGTACGACGTCCTGCTCGAGCTGCGGCGCAGCGACGATGGGCACCTGCGCATGCAGGACCTCGGGGCTCGAGTCGTGCTCAGCCGCTCGCGGGTCAGCCGGGTCGTCGACGCCATGGTCGACGCCGGCCAGGTCGAAAAGATCCCCGACCCGGACGACGGCCGCGCCACCCTCGCCCGGATGACACCGGCGGGAGCGTCTGCGTTGCGTCGGGCGGCGCCGGTGTACCTGCAGCAGATCGCCGCTCATTTCGGCGAGCGGCTGACCGACGAGGAGGTCGCCACGATCCGACGCGCCCTGCGCAAGGTCCTCGACGGCGTGCCGTCGGCCGAGGGGGGAACGCCCTCGGCGACCTGAGCTTTCGCCTATCGAGCGACCTCCAACGCCTCCGCCGCAGCCAACGGGTCATCCGACACGAATCGCCGCTGGCCGCCCCTGGTCCCCCGCACCCGGCCGGCCACGGGGATGTGGGAGCCCAGGACCAGGTGACCGCCGGCGGCGGCGCGCTCGACCAGTGCTCTCCTGCTGTGAACGGCGTCCGCAGCGAGCATGTCGGAGAAGTGATTCCAGTCGGGGCGCGCCACGTTGACCTGGTGGGCCAGCGCATCCCCGACGTAGAGGGCAGCCTCTCCCTGCGAGCTCAGCATCACGGCGAGGTGACCTGGCGTGTGCCCGGGAGCCGGCACCACGGTGAGCCCAGGGACGATCTCCCGCTCCCCGTCGATGAGCCTCAGCAGCCCGGCGTCGGCGAGGTGGGCCAGGTTCCGGCCGCCCACCTCTCCAGCGCCGGCCGAGACCCAGTGGTCGAATTCGGCGACGTCGACCACATGGTCGGCTCCCGGGAAGGTGAGCCGACGCTCCTCCGGTCCGCCGGAGACCAGCCCACCGACGTGGTCGTCGTGGCCATGCGAGACGACCACGACCTCCACGCGGTCGGCGGTGAGCCCGGCGGCGTGGAGTGCGTCGAGCACACTGGGCCCGCCTGTGCCCCGGGCGGGAGCCGGGCCGGCGTCGACCAGCACGACCCGGTCGCCGGCTCTGACGATGAGGCTGGAGAACACGAAGTCGACGTCGCCATCTGCGTTCACGTGCGGCGCAAGGGCTGCGGTGAGCTCCCCCGGCTCGATGTCGGGGAACAACCACCGTGGCGATCCGGACCCGCGTCCATGGATCGCCACGGTGATGTCGAAGTCGCCCACGGCGAAACGCCGCATGCCGAGGCTCACGGCTCCAGCACGAACTCGGCCTGGATGTCGATCTCGATCTCCTTGCTGACGACCACGCCGCCGGTCTCGAGAAGCATGTTCCAGGTGAGGCCCCAGTCCTCGCGGTTGATCCTGCCCTGGGCGGAGAACGCCGCGCGGTCGTTGCCCCACGGGTCGGCGACGTGACCCAGGTACTCGACCTCCAGCACCACCGGCCTGGACACGCCCTTGATCGTGAGGGTTCCGTCGATCGTGCCCCTCGTTCCGTCCCACGCCACAGTCGACGACGTGAAGGTGGCCTGCGGGTGACGCTCGATGTCGAAGAAGTCGGCCGAGCGCAGGTGGTCGTCGCGGGCCTGGTCGCCGCTGCTCACCGATCCCATGTCGATCTCGACGGTCACGGCGCTGTCGTCCGGCTCTGCCCCGATCTCGATGACCCCTTCGACGTCGAGGAACCGGCCTCGAACCCGGGTCAGCATGA
>JBPEXB010000160.1:0-1603 GCA_052032125.1 Acidimicrobiia bacterium | reverse complement strand
ACCGGAGCGGCATCGAGCACCACGGCCAGATCTGGGCGCTCGACCCCGTGGCGTCGACCGTCACCCTCGTCGCCTACATCCCCGAGGACGATCCGGTCTTCGACGCCCCGGACAACATCACGGTTGCACCCGACGGCACGCTCTTCCTGTGCGAGGACGGCGGCGGCGAGCAGTACGTGATCGGCTGCGACCCGGCGACCGGCGCGCTCTGGCCGTTCGTCCGCAACGCCCTCAACGGCAGCGAGTTCGCCGGCGCCAACTTCTCGCCCGACGGCAAGACGATGTACGTCAACATCCAGAACCCCTCGACCACTTTCGCCATCACCGGTCCCTGGGGTGCGGTGCGCGCCGGTCAGTAGGAGAGCGCACGTCGGACGTCCGGAATCGACACCGGGCGTTCATCGATGCACCGTCCGGGCCCTCTCCGGTGATCGGTAGCCTCCGCTCATGGCTCTGAGGTTCGTGATCATCGGTGGTGGCCCGGGCGGGCACGCAGCGGCGTCGCACGCCGCCAAGCTCGGTGCCGACGTCACGCTCATCGAGCGCGACATCATCGGTGGGGCTGCTCACCTGTGGGACTGCATCCCGTCCAAGGCGATGATCGCCACGGGGTCGGCGCTCAACTTCATCAACCGGAGCGAGCAGATGGGGCTGACCGACGTCACCGCCCACCTCGACTTCGACGCCCTTCGCGACCGCATCCAGTCGATCGAGCACCGTCTCGAGACCTCGGCGTCCACGCTGCTGCAGAGCCAAGGCGTGCGGGTGGTCCAGGGGACCGGTCGTCTGGTCGGACCTCACGAGGTCGTCGCCGACACGGCCGAGGGCGAACTGCACTTCGAAGCCGACGCCATCCTGTTGTCGACCGGCTCGCGGCCCCGCATCCCGGCGTGGGCGGAGCCGGATGGCGATCGGGTGCTGACCACCCGCGACGCCTACCCGCCGAAGGAGTTGCCGACGCACATGGTCGTCATCGGTTCGGGCGTCACCGGTGTGGAGTTCGTCTCGATGTTCTCCAGCTTCGGCTGCGACGTCACGCTGATCGTGTCGCGCCAGCAGGTGCTGCCGGCCAAGGATCCCGAGGTCGCGGCGGCGCTCGAGGACGAGTTCCTCGCTCGTGGCGTCCGGCTCTTCAAGGGCGCGCGGGCGCAGGGGATCGAGCGCCTCGACGACGGGTCCGTCAAGGTCCTCTGCGACGACGGACGGAGCGCGGTCGGCAGCCATGCGCTCCTGGCGATCGGCTCGCTCCCCAACCACGAGGGTCTCGGCTGCGACGCCGCCGGCGTCGAGGTCAACGAGTGGGGCTACATCGACAACAACCACCACTGCGTCACCAACGTGCCGCACATCTACGTCGCCGGTGACCTGTCCGGGAAGCTCCCGCTGTCGTCGGTGGCCACCATGCAGGGCCGCAAGATCGCCGAGCACGTGATGGGCCTACACACCCGCGACCACCGCCACCTCGACTACGAGAAGGCGGCGTCGGCCATCTTCACCGAACCCGAGATCGCCGACGTCGGTCTCGCCGAGGCCGAGGCCTTCGCCGAGGGCCGCAAGATCCGTGTGACCAAGGTGCCGTTCAGCGCGTCGGCCAAGGCGTTGA
>JBPEXB010000016.1:0-2274 GCA_052032125.1 Acidimicrobiia bacterium | reverse complement strand
ACGACGGCCTCCTTCGAGTACCAGCCGATCGAGTCGGGCATGTCGTAGGCCCAGATGCGCTTCGGGAAGCCGTGCTCGTCGGGGTCACCGTTGCAGTGGGTGACGACGATGTCGCCGGCGGAGAACTTGGTGACGTCGCGGCCGACGGCGGTCACCTCGCCCAGAGCCGAGTTGCCCGGGAACATCCGACCGCCGCGCGCCTCGGCGATGTTGATGGTGTCGGCCGTGGCCGCGTGGTCGATGTTGTGCTCGGCGGAGACGGCCAGGATCTTCAACTGGACGTCGGTGGGTCCGAGGTCGCGGAGCTCGAGGTCGTCGAGCGCGACGACCTTGGAGACGTCGATGGCGGACGGATCGCCGCCCGCGGCTTCGGCCTCGACGGCGAGGCGTTCGGCGGTGATGGAGTAGGCACGGGTCATCGTCGACATGGCGGACATGTTGGCAGGGAGTGCAGCGACGGAGCAGATCCGCGTGCCGGCATCGCCGGGAGCCACCACGGAGCGCGGTGGGTGGCCGCCGCACTCGACTCCGCTCCGTGGTCGATTGCACCGAATTCCCGCCGTTGCGTCACGTTGCGTGCGATCGGTGGCGCTTTTCACGGTCCGTTGGCACGCAAATCGTCACGATCCGGACAGAACCGGCACCTCGGCGTCGAACATGGAGGGGTGAGCGACGACGAGCTGGCGGCCCTGACCGCCCATTGGTTGCTGGGACGGCTGAGCGTCCTGCAGGCGGCCATCGGGCAGCTGGCGAGCGCCAACGACCTCTCCGAGGACGAGCGCCACCACCTGCTCACCCGCTCACGTCACGTGGCACTGCAGATGCAGGAGTCCCTCGAGGCGATGACCCGCGGGCTCCCGCCGACGCTCATCGACCTGTCGGACGACCAGACCTCCCTCAGCCAGCAGGAGCGGCGCTCGGGGTGATGATCGTCTGGAGCTCGGTGTAGGGAGCGATCCCCTCCGGACCCAGCTCCCGTCCGATGCCGGACGACTTGAAGCCGCCGAACGGCGCCTTCATGTCGAGGATCATCTGCGAGTTGATCGTCACGACACCCGTCCGCACACGGGCCGCGAGCTCGGCCGCGTGGTCGGGGTCGGACGACCACACCGAACCGCACAGTCCCATGTCCGAGTCGTTGGCGATGCGCACGGCATCGTCCTCGTCGTCGTACGGGATCGCGGTGAGGACCGGACCGAAGATCTCCTCGCGGGCGATGCGCATGTCGTTGGTGGCGTCGGCGAACAGGGTCGGCTCGATGAAGTAGCCGGGACCGTCCGGTTGGCCGCCACCGGTCACGACCTTGGCGCCCTCCTCCACGCCGAGCTGCTGGTAGCCCTTGACCCGGTCGCGCTGGCTCGCATTGACGAGCGGGCCGATCGCGGTGCTGGGGTCGAGCGGATCGCCCACCGGCATCGCCGCCATGGCCTGCCCGATGGCGTCGACGACCTCCCCGTACCTGGCCCGGCTGATCAGCAGGCGACTCTGGGCGCCGCACACCTGCCCGTTGTTCATGAGCCCCGACCCCAGGAGATCGCCCATCACCGCGTCGAGGTCGACGTCGTCGAGGATGATCGCCGCGGACTTGCCGCCGAGCTCGAGCGTCATCGGCTTGAGCTGCTCGCCACAGATCGCGCCGATCTTGCGGCCGGCAGCGACCGACCCCGTGAAGCTCACCTTGTCGACGTCGGGGTGGCGGACGAGGTACTCGGAGGGCTCGCGGTCGGCCGCCACGATGTTGACGACCCCGGGCGGGATCTCGGCCTCGACGACGGCCTCCGCGAGGAGGTAGCTGTCGAGCGGCGTGTCGGGCGCGGGCTTGAGCACGATCGTGCAGCCCGCAGCGAGCGCCGGCCCGAGCTTGAGCACGCTGATGAACAGCGGGACGTTCCAGGGGATGATCCCGGCGCAGACGCCGACGGGCACCTTGCGGACCGTGACCGGGCTGAGTGCGCCTTGGCGCTGCGTCTCCCAGTCGTGGTTCTTGGTGATGTCGACGTACGAGTCGAGGACCATGGTCGACGAGAAGACCTGCCCCATGATCGACCACGCCGACGGCGACCCGTTCTCCTTGGTGATGATGTCGGCGATCTCGGCCGCCTTCCCCTGGAGCGCGGCCGAGAGTCGGGCGATGGCGTCCGCTCGCTCGCTCGGGCTCATCCGGGGCCACGGCCCGTGGTCGAACGCCTCGCGAGCCGCGGCCACCGCACGGTCCATGTCGGCGGGGGTCCCTGCGGGGCACGAACCCAGGAGTTCCTCGGTCGCGGGGTTGAT
>JBPEXB010000159.1:0-2340 GCA_052032125.1 Acidimicrobiia bacterium | reverse complement strand
GTCCTCGTCGCCGCTGGTGGTCCAGCCGCACGCACAGGTCAGCTCGTACTGCATCGTCAGCCTCCGAGTTGTTGGAAGGGTTCGGGCACGTACCCGTCGAGCAGATCGTGCCATCGGTCGTCGAGCGTCGTCCGCACCGTGTCGTCCTCCTTGGCCAGCCAGGCCAGGTGGCGCAGGGCGTGCTCCAGCACCTGTTGGTAGCCGATCGAGGCGGGTGCCTCGGTGGCGGTGGAGCGGGCCAGGTCGGCCCGATCGACCGGGACAGACTCGAACTCGCCCAGAGCGGCGTCCCCGGCGATCACGAGAAACGACAGCACGACGGCTCCCCGCTCGAACCGCCACGACGTCGAGTGGAGCAGTTCCATCCCGGGCACGGCATCGGTGGCGAGCCGGCGGACCGTGTCCAGCGGGTGCTCCCCGTGACCGGATTCGATCAGCCACGGATCGGCGCCGCACGGCCCTGTCAGCATCGGCCCGTCGTCGGTCATCGCCAGCGTGAACACCTCGGCGGTGACCGGGCCCTCGACGTCGAGCGGGATCATGCGAGGAGCGTACCGGGGCTGTTCAGCCGAGGGCCCCGCGAGCCAGCGCCGCCCCGGCTCCCAACGCCGCCAGCTTGGCGACCGAGACGTCCCGGGTCAGCGGCACCATGCCGCAGTTGGTGCAGGCGATGACGTGGTCTTCCGGCACGATCTCGAGCACTCGCTCGATCGTGCGCGCCACCTGGTCGGGCGTCTCGACCTCGTCGGTGGCAACGTCGATCACACCGACCATGAGGTCCTTGCCCTCGAGCAGCCCGAGCAGCTCGATCGGCACGTGCGAGTTGGCGACCTCCAGCGACACCTGATCGATCGACGACGCGGCCAGCACCGGGAACGTCTGCTCGTACTGGCGCCACTCCTCGCCGAGCGTCTGCTTCCAGGCGATGTTGGCCTCGATGCCGTAGCCGTAACAGATGTGCACGGCAGTGGCGCAGTCAAGCCCCTCGGCGGCTCGCTCCAGAGCGGCGATGCCCCACGTCGCGACCTCGTCCATGAACACGTTGAAGGCCGGCTCGTCGAACTGGATGACGCTCACCCCGGCGTCGGCCAGCTCCCGCGCCTCGTCGTTGAGGATGGCGGCGAACTCCATGGCCAGCGTCTCCCGATCGCCATAGTGCTCGTCGGCGAGGGTGTCGGCCATCGTCATGGGGCCCGGCAGCTGGAACTTGGTCGGGCGAGCGGTCTCGGAGACGAGGAAGCGGGCGTCCTCGACGTAGACAGGGCGGGTGCGGGCCACCGGACCGACCACCCGGGGGACCGAAGCGTCGTACCGGCGGCGGATCTTCACCGTCGCCCGCTGGTCGAAGTCCACACCGTCGAGACCCTCGATGAAGGTGGTGACGAAATGGCGTCGGGTCTGCTCACCGTCGGTCACGATGTCGATCCCGGCCCGCTCCTGATCGCGCAGGGCGATCCGCACGGCGTCGCGCTTGGCCTCCTCGAGCGCCTCGCCGTCGAGCACCCACGGCGCCCACAGCTGTTCCCGACCGGCCAGCCACGCAGGCTTGGGAAGGCTCCCAGAGATGGTCGTCGGCAGCTCCATCGGGCGAGGCTACCGATGGATCGGGTGCGTATTCGTCGTTGGCCGGAACGCTAGGTTTCCGGCATGACTGTTCACGGGCTCATCGGGACGATGAAGGCCGGCTTCCCGTTCACGACCGACGACGCACGCGCCACGGTCACGCTGGGCGAGCCGCTGTTCAAGGGGTGGAAGGTGACGGCGGCCGGACGGGCTCCGGACGGCACCTACCTGGTCGGCACTGCCAGCGACGTCTACGGGCCGGCCGTGCAGAGGAGCACCGACTTCGAGACGTGGGAGCAGGTCGTCGATGGGCCCTCGTGGCCGGAGGAGAGCGGCCGAGCGCTGCGCAACATCTGGTTCTTCCGGACGGTGGGCGACCGGGTCTACGCCGGCGTCGACGACGCCGGGCTGTTCGTCAGCCAGGACAACGGAGCACGCTGGGAGTCGGTCGAGGGGCTGAACGAGCACCGGACGCGTGCGGCCTGGTTCCCCGGCGCCGGAGGGTTGTGTGCACACGTGCTGCTGGCCGACGAGGGCGGCGACACGCTGTGGTGCGGGATCTCGGCCGTTGGTGTCTTCCGCAGCGATGACGGCGGCGCCACGTGGGAACCCAAGAACGACGGTGTGTCGAAGGTGGCCGAGGATGAGGAGATCACCGAGACCGGGTTCTGCGTTCACGGCCTGGCCGCCGACCCGGACCGACCCGAGCTGATCTACCGCCAGGACCACAGCGGCGTCTATCGGACGGCCGATGGTGGCGACAACTGGGAGCGTATC
>JBPEXB010000158.1:0-1543 GCA_052032125.1 Acidimicrobiia bacterium | reverse complement strand
CTGGCTCGGCGTTCGCTGCCGAGGTCTACATCCCTGACTCACAGATCGAGTCCGACCGGGTGGTGCCGCTGGAGGTCAAAGCGGGCGGCATGGTGCTGCTGCATCGATTCACCGAGCACGGATCACTGGAGAACCGCACCAACGACATCCGGTGGAGCTTCGACCTTCGGTATCAGCCGATCGGCCAGCCGACCGGCCGCAGCGCATTCCCCGGCTTCGTGGCTCGAAGCGCCGCCGACCCAGAGTCGGTGCTCTCGGATCCTGCCGAGTGGGCGCAGATGTGGCTGTCCGCCCGCGACGAGATCGCTTCCGGGCGTCGCACGATCCAGTTCGGCGGTCGCTGGGACCAGTACCACGACCATCCCGTGTGTGCATGACGTGGCGGAAGGCCACGCCAAGAAGCGGGCTGCCATGGCCGCCAACCTCGAGCGAGACACGGGACGAACCCCTTCACAATGGGCGGACCTCGTCGAGGAGGCGGGCATCGACGGCTTCATGGCGGCCGTCTCCTGGCTGAAGCAGGAGCACGGGCTCGGTCACTTCCAAGCCCGGCTCGTGGCGGAAACGCACCGCGACCGCTGACCTATCTCCTGGCAGGGCCCCGAAGCCCGCACCTATCGTGGCTCGATGTTGTATCCGCCCCTCCCGCCGTCGATCACGGTGATCGATGGGACGTCCGTCGATGACGCGTTCGCGCGCTTCCACGTCTTCGAAGCGCTCCATCACGACATGCAGCTCTGCAACCCTCTCGCCTCCGACGACCTGCAGCGGGTGGTCGACCTGCTGGCGCCGGGTGACGGGGAGACGGTGCTCGACATCGCCTGCGGCCACGGCGACCTCCTGCTGCGATGCGCCGAGCGGGCCGGCATCCGCGGTGTCGGCGTGGATCTCTCACCGTGGGTGCTGATCAGGGCGTCGGAGCGAGCCGAGCTCATGGGTCACGGTGATCGGCTGCGGTGGATGCTCGGCGATGGAGCCGACACGCCGGCCGAGCCGACCGCCGACCACACGACGTGTCTCGGCGCCTCCTGGATCTGGGACGGATTCGCCGGCACCGTCGAGGCCCTGATCGCGCGCACCCACCCCGGTGGCCGCATCGCCATCGGCGACGTGCAGCGCCTCCCGGAGACGCCGCCCGAGGAGGTGGCGGAGGCCTTCGGGGTCGTGCTGGGACGTCGCGAGCAGGAGGCGTTCCTCCACTCACGGGGACTCGACGTGATCGAAGAGGTCCGGCCGGCCCCCGAATCCTGGGACGCCTATGACGACCGCATCGAGGCAAGTGTCACCTCGTTCATGGAAGACACGCCCGGTGAGGTGGCCGACCAGGCGCTGTCGATGCACCGCGACTGGAACCGGGAACATGCGCTGGCGCGGCGACAGGTCACCTGGACCGTGTGGGTGGCCGAGCTGCCGCAATGACCCGGCTCGGCCCCGACCGGGCCCGCCGTAATGACATCACCCTGACCACGGATCGGCTCGTCATGGATCTGGCGTCCCGGGACGACGCGCCCTCGTTGTTCGAGCTGGTGGGCGGGGACGATCG
>JBPEXB010000157.1:0-1578 GCA_052032125.1 Acidimicrobiia bacterium | reverse complement strand
GAGGCGATCTCGTCGGCCTGGAGCTGGTGGGCGCAACAGACCGACGGGTGCTTCGTCGTCCTGCACCTCGAGGCTGTCGGCATCGCCTGACACGGCTCTCACCCGAGATTCAGATCTCCTTCATCCGCCGTTGACCCCGGCTGCGTAGAAAGGTCATACAACGAGCCCGGGCGACCACCCGGATGTGAAACCCTCCCGACCCATCCAACATCCTCCGCCTCCGGCCCCGAAACCTCCCTCTTCGGGGCCGGAGCGCGTGGGGGTGTTCTCGCGTTCCCACTCAGAGGGTGACGACGGCCACCTTGGAGACCTCAGGAAGGCTCGACAGTTCGGCGAGCGCCGCCGCCGACGGCTCGGAGTCCAGGTTGATGAAGGAGATGGCGGTGCCACCCTCCTTCTCCCTCCCCAACCGCCACTCGGCGATGTTGACGGCGTGGGCGCCGAGCGTCGTGCCGACCTTGCCGATGACCCCGGGGACGTCCTCGTTGAGCAACAACAGCACCGTCCCCTCGGGTCGGGCGTCGAGGTGGAATCGGGAGATCCTGACCACACGGGGCTCGGTCCCGCCGAACACCACACCCGAGATCGTGCGGTGCTCCTCGCCGAAGTACGCACGGCACGACAGCATGTTCGGGTAGTCGCCGTCGGAGATCCCCCGGCCGGTGGCCACCGAGATGCCGTGGTCGGCGGCCAGATAGGGCGCCGAGATGTGATTCACGGGGCCGATCCTCGAGTCGAGGATGCCCTTGAGGACCCCGGTGGCGGCCGTGGGGATCAGCTCGTCGCCGAGATCTCCGGTGAGCTCCAGCTCGATGCGCTCGATGGGCTGGTCCGCCATGGCCGCGTGGAGCCGGCCAAGCCGCTCGGCGAGAAACAGCACCGGCGCCGATCGCGGGTCGTCGGCGAGGGCGATGTTGACCGAGTTCGGGTAGCCCTCCCCGCGCAGGATCGTCAGCACCTGTCGGGCGATGTTCGACGACACATCCGCCTGGGCTTCTTCCGTGCTGGCGCCGAGGTGGGGTGTGTGGAGGACCTTGGGATGGCCGATGAGAGGGTCACCCTCCTGGGGAGGCTCCGAGGTGAAGACGTCGAGCGCGGCAGCCCGCAGCCGGCCCTCGTCGAGCGCCGCGGCCACGGCCGGTCCATCGACCAGCCACCCGCGGGCCACATTGACCAGGATCGCTCCCGGCTTCATCGTCTCGAGCGCTCTTGCGTCGATGACCGCCTTCCGCTCGGCCGCCGCCATGTGCAGCGTCACGACGTCGGCGCGCCGCAACAGCTCGTCCAGCTCGACCAGCGTCACCTCTTCCTGACGCCCGATCACCTCGGACACATAGGGGTCGTAAGCCAGCACCTGCATGCCGAACGCATGCCCGAGGGCGGCCACCGCCCGGCCGATGCGCCCGAAGCCGATGATGCCAAGCGTCTTGCCGCGCAGCTCCGTGCCCACGAACCGCGACCGAGCCCACTCGCCACCGGCCAGGGAGGCGTGAGCTCCCGCCGTGTGCCGGGCCGCCGCCAGCATCAAGGCGAAGGTCTGCTCGACCGCCGCGTTGGTGTTGGAGTCGGGCGTGTTGG
>JBPEXB010000156.1:0-3380 GCA_052032125.1 Acidimicrobiia bacterium | reverse complement strand
AGCGCTGGCCGCGGAACGCCGAGGAAGGCGAACGCGGGGCGGCGTTGATCTGGTTGAGCCTGATGCTCACCTTCTTGATCGGAGCGGCCGCGTTCGCCGTCGACCTCGGCTGGCTCTACGTGAACAGCTCCCGCATCCAGAGGACCGCCGACGCCGCCGCCCTCGGCGGTGTGACCTTCATGCCCTCGTTCCCGGCCACCGCCCAGTCGACAGCGGTCGATGTCGCCTCGGCGAACGGCTACGTCGTCGGCAGCAACGCCACGATGGCGTATCCGCCGCCGCCGGAGGAGTATCAGTTCACCGTGGCGCTGACCAGCCCGGTCAACACGTTCTTCCTCCGCATCTTCGGCCAGGACAGCATCAACATGACCCGTCTGGCGACCGCCGAGTACGTGCTGCCGGTGCCGATCGGGAGTCCCGAGAACCAATTCGGCTGGTCTCCGGCCTCCGGCTACTGGGCCGCCATCTCGGCGCCGTACACGGCCCGCGAGCAGGGCGACTACTTCGCCACCACCTGCCTCGAATCGAGCTCCAACACCTCCTGCACCAGCGGCAACCCCGCCTACCGCTCTCCCCCGCTGCGCGGGTACTGGTACGCGATCGACCTGCCGAGTGGCTCCGCGGGACTCGACATCGACGTCTATGACGCCGGGTTCTACGAGCGCGGCTCGTGGTCGGTCGGCACCGGCGATCGCCAATACGGCGCTCCCGGGACCGGACAGGTGGACATGCGGTTCACGCTCTATCAGCCGGACGGGACACCACTCGACCACACCGACAACCCGCCCGCCTCGTGCAGCAGCGGCTGGGGCGGGTCCAACGCGGTCTGGAACGTGGATCCCGAGGACACCAGCCCCAACACGCAGGACAGCTGGTTCAACTTCTGCACGATCGGGGCGACGATCCCGGGCCGCTACATCCTGCAGGTGGAGTCGCTCGGCGACGGCTACGCCACCAACCAATACGCCTTGCGAGCCCGGGCGCTGAGCGGTCCCGACCCGGCCGTGCAGGGCATCAACGACATCTCGATCTTCGCCAACATCAGCGGCGGTTCATCGACCTTCTACTTCGCCGAGGTCGAGGAGGTCCATGCCGGCAAGGAGCTGGAGCTGAAGATCTTCGACGCCGGCGAGGGCAGTGGGACCAACACGATCACGATCTTCGACCCGTACGGCAACGTTCCCAACTGCACCTGGACGTCCGTGCGGCCCGACGGCAGCACCGAGTACTCCGGATCCGGGGCGTGCAACATCGACGCCAGCAACGCCAAGCACGACAAGAACATGGTGACGCTGACCATCGACCTCGGCGCCGGGTACACGTGCAACCCGGCGGGCGCATTCGGTGGTTGCTGGTGGCGGGCGCGGTTCAGTTATCAGAACCAGGCCCACGACCGCACGGTCTGGCAGGCCCGCATCGTCGGCAACCCGATCCACCTGGTGAACAACTGATGTTCCGCCTGCTGGCCCGCCTCCGGCATCGTGAGGATCGTGGTGCCGCCGCGGTGGAAGCGGCGTTCGTCGTGACGCTGGTGCTCTTCCCGATCATGATCGGGACGATCGAGTTCGGCTACGGCTTCCGGGACTGGCTGTCGGTCTCGTCGGCCACCCGGGAGGGCGCCCGGGTCGGCTCGGCGGCCGGTCAGCAGACCGACGCCGACTGCGTGATCCTGGAGGCCACGGCCGGTGCTCTCACCGCAGTCAGTGACGACCAGGTGGAGGAAGTCTGGATCTTCAAGTCGGATTCTTCAGGAACGGTCGGCAACAAGCAGCGCTACCGGCCGGCGGTGCCGACCGACAACCCGCTGAGCCTGGTCTGCGGCACGTGGTTCCCGATCGAGACCAACTGGCCGCCCGCTTCACGCGACATCGAGGGCTCGGTCGTCGACTACCTCGGGGTACGGGTGCGATTCGGGCATGACTGGATCACCAATGCGCCCGGCTTCACCGGCTCGGTGAGCTGGCAGGACGATGCGGTGTTCCGCATGGAGCCGGAGTCGGGCTGACCGGCGCCATCACACTGGCGCGCCGGTGTGGTCATCCGTATCCTTTTCCTTCCAGCGCGTGGGAGGCGATCTTCGGTGTCCGAGCTGAGCGGGAATCTCGCGGACTTCGAGCTGTCGGCCGTCATCCGGCTGCTGGCAGCCGGCAAGAAGACGGGCATCCTCGTCGTGAACGGCCCGCACCTCGACGGCTCACTGTTCTTCGAGGCGGGAGCGCTCACCTACGCCACCACCCGCCGCAACGCCGCCCGCACCGCCCGCGAGGACGAGGACCGGCGTGAAGCCGGTCCCCAGCATGCCGACGGGCTGATCGCCGATGTCACCACCCGCCTGAAGCGGCAGGGCCGAGGTACGTTCACCTTCCAGGCGGACGTGCATCCGGTGCACTCGGTGGACACCTCCTTCCCGGTCAACCGCATCCTGAAGATGGTCGAGGAGCGCCTGGCGGTCTGGCGGGATGTGGACGACGCCATCGGCTCCACCGACCAGCCGTACCGGCTCACGGCGGTCGCCGACGACGACGCACGCGTGCAGCTGCACGGCGCCGAATGGAACCTCGTCGCTGCCGTCGGCGCGGGGTCGTCGGTGACGGAGCTGGCCTCCCGCCTGCGGCTGCCCGACCTGCAGATCGCCGAGATGGTGGTGGCCCTCAAGGAGCGGGGCCTCATGGAGGCGGCACCCGAGAAGCCTCGCCCGGTGGCGACCGTCAACACCCATGGCGGCCGCCTCTACCAGCCCGACCCGGACGACCTCGTCATCGATCTGACCGAACGCGAGCCTTTGCCTGAGCCTGAGGAGGCGCCCGCCTCGGAGCTGGCGGCCCGCTGGCGCGATCTGCGCAACGCCACCCGCGAGGACCTCGAGCAGCCGGGGTGATGCCGGCCGATTGAGCGGACACCCCGACTACCCTCCCTGCCGATCCCGCATGGAAGGAATCCACGGACCATGGGTGTGAAGTTCCTCTCAGAAGAGTGGACCCAGGAAGCCACCGACTCGCTCAACGCACACGACGGCTTCTCCTCCGCCATCAACAACGTCGACCTCGGCCTTCAGTTCAAGGTCACGGACACCCCCGACGGCGGCGATGTCGACTACCACGTGTTGGTCGGGGACGGTCGGGCGGACGTGAAGCTCGGCGAGGCCGCCGATCCCGACGTCAGCGTCACCAACGACTACGCCACCGCCTCGGCCATCTCCAAGGGAGAGCTGAACATGCAGGCGGCCTTCATGACCGGCAAGCTGAAGGTGTCGGGCAACCTGGCCAAGCTGATGATGCACCAGGCCGCACTCACCCAACTCGCCGGTGCCGTCTCCGCCATGGACGTGGATTACTAGGCGGCTTCGCCGCCGTACTCAGTACTCAGTACTCAGTACTCAG
>JBPEXB010000155.1:0-3568 GCA_052032125.1 Acidimicrobiia bacterium | reverse complement strand
GGGTCCTCCGAGACCGCCTGAGCGGTACCCTCCCTGCATGGCCAACCGTTCCCCTCTGCACGAGCTCCACGCCGCCCTGGGTGCCCGCTTCGTCGACTTCGGCGGCTGGGAGATGCCCGTGCAGTACGAGGGCGTCCTGGCCGAGCACACGGCGGTCCGTGAGGCAGCCGGCGTCTTCGATGTGAGTCACCTGGGTCGCTTCCAGTTCGCCGGCCCGGGCGCCACCGAGGTTCTGCGCCGTCAGCTGTGCAACGACGTCGCCCGCATCGACCCGGGACGGGCGCAGTACACGATGGCCCTCAACGAGCGGGGCGGGGTGGTGGACGACATCATCGTGCTGCGGCAGGACACCGACGACTACTGGGTGCTGCCCAACGGCGCCAACTTCGACGAGGTCGTCGCCCGCTTCGACGGGCTCGACGGCATCCCGGCCCGCGCCCGCCGGGCCGACTCGGTCATGCTGGCCGTGCAGGGACCGGGCGCCCCCGACGTGCTGGCCGAGGTGCTCGACGACGTGCCGGGCCGCTTCCGGACCGTCCAGACCCGGTTCGGCGATCACGACGTGGTGGCGTCGGGCACCGGCTACACAGGGGAGCGGGGAGCCGAGTTGATCGCCTCGCTCGACGCCGGGCCGGAACTGCTCCAAGCGCTGCTCGACGCGGGCGCCACGGCCTGCGGTTTGGGCGCCCGTGACACCTTGCGCCTCGAGATGGGCTATCCGCTGTGGGGCCAGGACCTCGACGAGGACACGACCCCGCTCGAGGCCGGCCTGGAGTGGGTGGTCGACTGGGATCACGACTTCGTCGGCAAGGCGGCGCTGGAGCGCCAGCGGGACGAGGGCCTGCCCAAGCAACTCGTCGGGTTCGTCACCGAAGGGCGCCGCTTCGCCCGCCACGGTTACCCGGCCCGAGCCGGGGGCTCGACCGGGGAGGTGGCGAGCGGCAACTTCAGTCCGACCCTGGGCCACGGCATCGGCCTGGCCTTCCTGTCGCCACCGCCACCCGACGTGCCGATCGAGGTCGAGATCCGTGGGGCCTGGATTCCGGCCGAGCGCAGGGACCCGCCGTTCCTGGAGCGGTGACGCTCGACTTCTCGCCGGCCGCCGCCCACCGGTTCCCGGTTCCGCCGACCGGCGCCCCGGTCACTTCCACCGATCTGGCCCGCTCCTACGGGCTGGACGGTGAGTGGACCGTGCGCCCCGGCGCCGAGCTCGTGGTGGATCTCCTGAACTCGGTTCGCCGCCCCTGGTGGTCGCGCATGGTGCAGCCGGCGTTCGGCACGACCTGGCATGCCTCCCAGGTCGAAGTGATCCCGGCGGTCGGCGGCCGAACGATCTGGCCGCCAGGCCGGGCACCCGCCGTGCTGGTGGAGACCCCCAATTGGGTCGGTGCGCCCGAAGACCTCGACGAGGCCGCCACCCACGGTCCGCTGGCTTTGCTGATGCGACCGGTGCTGGCCGGCGATCTCGGCCTGCCGCCCGCCACGGCGGCGGTGATGCTCGACCTGGGCGCTGACGCCGTCTCGATCGCCCCGGGACCCGACGTCCCGCTCGAGGGGCGAATCGCGGCCTGGGCGGCCGTCGACCACGAGCAGCGGCGCTCACTCGCCGAGGCAGCGACCATGTGGGCCCGCCGGCTGGCCAAGAAGCTCAATCAACTCCCGTCCGTGTCGGCCCCGTTGGGACGGCCGAGATCGGGATGGTTCGTGGTCACGACCCCGCGAGACCCCGCCGCGGTGCTGGCGGCCATGGCGGTCGAAGGCGTCCAAGGTGGTGCCCCGGTCGGCCTTCCCGAGCACCCGGGCGGGATCGCCCTGGTCTGTCATCCGGAGCACACCGATGGCGATCTGGATCGGTACGTCGACGTCATGGCATCGGCCCTGGCGTGAACTCGTAGACTGCGGCGGCATTCTGGGCATGCAAGGGAGGCATGGGTGAGCACCGTCGACATCGGCACGACCCGCTCGGGCATCACCGAGCTGACCCGGCATTGGCCGGCCGACGACCCCTGGGCGTCGCTGCTCATCGTGCACGGCCTGGGAGAGCACTCGGGCCGTTACGAGCGCACCGGCGGCCTGCTGGCCGAGGCCGGCATCGACACCCGCTCGTTCGACCTCGTGGGCTTCGGGGCCAGCGGGGGGACCAGGGCCTTCGTGGATCGGTGGGGGATCTATCAGGAGCAGGTCCTGGACAACCTGGCCCCTGCCTTCAACAGCGGGCTCCCGGTGGTGCTGATGGGCCACAGCCTGGGCGGGCTCATCGTGGCCAGCTACGCGCTGTCCCTCCACCGCCAGCCCGACCTCGTGGTGCTGAGCAGCCCGGCGCTCGAGGCCGCCGTCCCGCAGTGGAAGCGAACCATGGCGCCGCTGATGGGCAAGGTGCTGCCGAAGCTGGCGCTCCCCAACGGCTACAAGGGCGAGCAGCTGTCGAGCGATCCGGCGGTGGGTCGGGACTACTTCGCCGACCCGCTGGTGTACACCAAGAACACCGCCCAGCTCGGATCGCTGATCCTCGAGAACATCGCCAAGATCGGCCGCTCCCACGACGCCTATCAGGCCCGCACGCTCATCACCCACGGAGCCGACGACACGATCGTCCCTCCCGATGCGAGCGCCCTGCTGGGTGAGCGGCCGTCGGTCGACCGCAAGGTCTACGTCGGCCTGCGCCACGAGACGATGAACGAGCCGGAGGGACCCGAGGTCGTCGCCGACATCATCGCCTGGATCCGAGCCGAGGTGGAGGCCCTCGGCCGCTGATCAGCCGTCGGCGTCGATGTCCGACGTCGGGCGTGGCCAATCCGGCGACTGGCCGACGAACTCGTCGACGAAGTCGAGCACGGTCGGCATGCTCACCGAGGCGGGGAAACCGTTCGCGTCATCGCCCAAGAAGCGCAGATCGGCGTACACGTCCGGGTGTGTGGACCTCATCCACGCCCGAAAGTCACCGTAGAAATCCGCCCAGTCGTGGAACTCCACCCATGGGTCTGGGTAGTCCACCGGGGATCCCCCCACGAAGACCCAGAGGCCCGAGCCTTCGCCCACGATCCATTGATGCACCACTCTGTCGCCGAGACGGGCGGGAGCGTGGAACCGATTCGTCTCAGATGCCTCACACAGGAATCCGTGGCCGTCGACCTCCGCGCTTCCCGTCCACCAGCCACGCCGAAAGCCCTGGTACTCGCACGACAGCACGTCGATCTGGAGACCGGCTACCGCCAGAGAATCGAAGTAGTCATCGGTGAGGCCAACGGTCGGCTCTGCGCGCCGGGCGGCGCTCCACGGCTCGATGTTCCCCGTGTCGGCGGCGGAATAGACCTGCGAGATCGTTTCGAAGGCGGCAACGACGGACGGGTCGTCGCCGAGGCCGGCGACGGGGATGCGCTCGTCCTGGATCAACACCGCAAACGTGCCGAGGGCGGCGATGGCCAGGACCACCGCGGCCGCCAACCACGCTGGGCGGGGACGCAGCTCGCTTCGCCGGGTGTGTCGCAGGGGTGCGGGGCGCCGGGTTGCAAGGCCGGAGTCCGATGCCCCGTCCCCGGCGGCAAGCCCGGCGGAGCCGGATTGCCGC
>JBPEXB010000154.1:0-4074 GCA_052032125.1 Acidimicrobiia bacterium | reverse complement strand
CGCAGACCCCACCACCCACCCGGACCTTCGACCCGCAGATCCCCCGACCAGTCCGGACCTTCGACCCGCAGACCCCACCACCCGCCCGGACCCCACCACCCGCCCGGCAGTGCCCGTGATCGAGGTGTCCGGCCGGACGTATCCGGTCGAGATCCGGTATCGGCCGCTCGACGATCCGGATCGAGAGGAGGTGGTCGATCAGGCGCAGGGCATCGCCGACGCCGTGCAGGAGCTGTTCACGGACACCCAGGGGGACATCCTGGTGTTCTGTGCGGGAGAGCGGGAGATCCGCGACGCCACCGACGCGATTCGCGGCCTCGACTTGCGCCACACCGAGGTGCTCCCTCTCTACGCGCGGCTGTCGGCCGCCGATCAGCACCGCGTGTTCCAGCCGGCCACCGGCCGCCGGGTGGTCGTGGCGACCAATGTCGCCGAGACGTCTCTCACGGTGCCGGGCATCCGTTCGGTGGTCGATGCCGGGACCGCTCGCATCTCGCGCTACAGCCGCCGGCTCAAGGTCCAGCGGTTGCCGATCGAACCCATCTCGCAGGCATCCGCCAATCAGCGGGCCGGGCGCTGCGGGCGGCTCGGGCCCGGTGTCTGCATTCGCCTGTACTCGAAGGACGACTTCGAGAGCCGCGACGAGTACACGGAGCCGGAGATCCGGCGGACCTCGCTGGCGTCGGTCATCCTCCAGATGGCGTCGATCGGGCTCGGCGACATCGGCTCGTTCCCCTTCCTCGACCCGCCCGATCTGCGGAGCATCCGGGACGGGATCGCCGTGCTGTCGGAGCTCGACGCCATCGACGAGCGTCACGAGGGAACCGGCGAGTGGCTGACGCCGATCGGCAACCGCCTCGCCCGGCTTCCCGTCGATCCGCGTTTCGGGCGCATGATCCTCGAGGCTCACGAGAACGACTGCCTGCGCGAGGTACTGGTGGTGGCGGCAGGCCTGTCGGTGCGAGATCCGCGGGAGCGTCCGGCCGGCTCGGAGCAAGCCGCCGACACCCAGCACGCCCGGTTCGCGGTGCCCGGCTCCGACTTCCTCGGTCGTCTGGCGCTCTGGGACCACATCAGGGCAGAGCAGAAGCGGCTCAGCAGCAATCAATTCCGCCGGCTGTGTCGCAAGGAGTTCCTGAGCCACCTCCGCATCCGCGAGTGGCAGGGCGTGCACGGTCAGCTCCGCCAGGTGACCGAGGACCTCGGATTGCGGCGCAATCGGAAGCCCGCCGACCCTGAGTCGATTCACCGGGCACTCCTCGCCGGCCTGCTCTCCCACGTCGGTCACAAGGACCCGAACAGCCACGAGTACCGCGGCGCTCGGGGAGCACGCTTCGCCATCCAACCGGGCTCGGCGCTGTTCAAGGCCTCTCCCGAATGGGTGATGGCGGCGGAGCTGGTCGAGACGAGCCGGTTGTGGGGCCGGGAGCTGGCCTCCATCGATCCGGCGTGGTTGGAGACGGTCGGCGCCCACCTCATCAGGCGGACCCACAGTGATCCCTGGTGGGACGCCGAGCGGGGCATTGCGGTGGCAGCCGAGACCGTCACGCTGTACGGCTTGACGATCGCCGCCGACCGGACCGTCCAGTACGACCGGGTGGACCCCGCCGAGGCTCGGCGCATCTTCATCCGGCACGCGCTCGTCGAGGGCGACTGGGACAGCCCGCACGCCTTCGTCGAGCACAACCGAGCGCAATTCGCGGAGGTGCGTGACCTCGAGGCACGCGGCCGGCTCGGCGACATCCTGGTGGCCGACGAAGAGCTGGAGCGGTGGTTCGACGAGCGGGTACCGGCCGAGGTCGTCTCGGTCCGCCACTTCGACCGGTGGTGGCGTGATCAGCGACACGAGACGCCCCATCTCCTCGACCTCCTGGTCGAGGATCTCCTCGATGCATCAGCGCCGGGCGTCGACGAGCAGGCGTTCCCCCAGGTGTGGCACCTCGGCGACCTGGCGCTTCCGCTGTCCTACGAGTTCGATCCCACCAGCCCCACCGACGGCGTGACCGTGCACGTCCCGGTGGCGGCGCTCGACCGGCTCGGTCCGGCCATGTTCGAGTGGCAGGTGCCGGGGTTTCGGGAGGAGCTGGTGACGGCCCTGGTTCGGTCGCTCCCGAAGCACCTGCGCCGGCCTCTGGTGCCGATTCCCGAGACGGTCGCGGACGTGCTGGCGGGACTCGACCCCTCGGAGGGCCGCCTCATCGACGAGCTGCGACGCGCCCTGGCGGCCAGGACCGGCCTACGGTTCCTGCCGACCGACTTCCGGGTGGATCGCCTGGCCCCGCATCTCCTCCCGCATTTCTCGATTCTCGACGAGGCCGGCCAGCAGGTGGCACACGGGCGAGACCTCGAGGAGCTCCGCGAGCGTCTGCGATCGCAGACCCGCCAGGCCGTCGACGTCGTGCCCCACGAACTGGAACGCACCGGGATCACGAGGTGGGATTTCGGAGCGCTCCCCGACACCATCGAGATCACGGGCTCGGGAGCATCGTTGGTCGCCTATCCCTCGCTGGTCGACGAGGGTGACAGTGTGGCGATCCGCCTGCTCGCCACTCCCGAGGAGCAATCGTCGTCGACCTGGGATGCCAACCGCCGGCTGTTGCGGCTGGCGCTCGAGAAGCGACATCTGGGGCCGACGCCGATGCTCAGCAACGAGGCGGCCTTGGCGGTGGCGGCCGGTCCGTACGAGTCGGCGGCCGCCTGGGCGGAGGATTGCCTGGTCGCCAGCCTCGACTCGCTGATCGTGGAGTTCGGCGGCCCGGCGTGGGACGGGGTGGCCTTCGACGAACTGCTCTCGGTCGCCCGAGCCGGGCTGGCCGATCGTCTCGCCACCACGCGGTCGGCGTCGATCGAGGCGCAGCAGGCTCTCCTCGCCGTGCGCCGGGCGCTGGACACCCTCAGGCACGCCGCCGATCAGGCAGCCGTCGAGGACATCGAGGCCCAGCTCGGACGCCTCATCCACCCGGGCTTCATCAGTGAGTTGGGGGCGGACCGCTTGAGCGATGTCACGCGGTGGGTTCGGGCGATCGAGCGCCGGATCGAGCGTCGCCGAGAGGATCGGGGCCGGGACGACGCGGCGATGAACGAGGTGGTGGCGCTGGAAATCGAGCACGACTCGTTGGTCGATGTGCTCGGCTGGACATCGGCCCTCGTCGACATCGCGTGGATGCTGCAGGAACTACGCGTGTCGGTGTTCGCCCAGTCGCTCGGGGTGAAGGGAACCGTGAGCCCGACCCGAGTCAGGCGCGCTCTCGCTGAGGCTGCCAGCTGACCGATCTCCTTCCCCGGGCGACGGGCCCGCGGGTAGGGTCCGGCAAGGAGGTCCGCACGTGAACATCGTCGACCACTTCCGCACCACGTCGCTTCGTGACGTCGGCGTCTCGGACCAGGTGATGGTCGCTCCCTCCGACACGGTCCAGCAGGCCGTCCTGGCCATGGCGGACGCCGGGAGCAGCTGTGCCTTCGCCCTCGAGCACGGCCATCTCACCGGGATCTTCACCGAGCACGACGTCGCCACGAAGGTGGCCGCGCACCCCGATCTGTGGGAGGCGCCGCTGGCGATGGTGATGACGCACGACCCTCATCGGCTGGACGCCGACCAGAGTGCCCTCGAGGCGCTGCGGCTCATGAACGCCGAGCGCTTTCGGAACCTGCCGGTGATGGACGGCGACGACGTGTTCGGCAACCTCTCCCAGTACGACCTCCTGCGCTGCGCCTCGAGCTACCTGCGCAGCACGCCGGCCGACGACCAGGAGGCCATGCCGTCACACAGCCTGCGGTTCGTCAACTTCCTCGGCATCGCCCTTCGCGATCCTGTCACCCTGGAGCCGGACGACACGCTGGCCGATGCGGTCGAGGCGATGATCGCCCACCAGACCGGGCTCATCAGCATCGTCGGTCCGCGCGGCACGGTGATCGGCGAGTTCACCGAGCACGACCTGTTCACCAAGGTGGCCTGCCGGGTCGAGGCACTGGACGACGAGCGCATCGGCGACTGGATGACCGAGGCGGTGGCGGCCACCGAGCTTCACACGTCGATCGCGGCCGGGCTTCACCTGATGGCCGACATGGGGCATC
>JBPEXB010000153.1:0-5259 GCA_052032125.1 Acidimicrobiia bacterium | reverse complement strand
GAGTACTGAGTACTCAGTACCGTTCCTGAGGCGAAGCCTCAGGAGCTGACGTTCGGGCCCGCAGCGACGGTGCGGCCGACCACGAGGATGACCTGGCCGCGGGCCTGGGCTGCGAGCGTTGTGCTCGTCGGACCTCCGCCATGCCGGACTTCCAGCACCTCTCCATGGAGGGTGGGCTCGGCGACATTGAGCTCCTGGACGACGACGTCATACCCCTGGTTCCGGTACCGGGTCGTGAGCCGTTCGGCTTCGCTGCGCCCGTCGACCCAACGCTGGAACGAGTTGACGACCATCTGCTCGGCGGACACGGGCGCCGCCACGGTCGTGGTGGTCTCGATGCCGGGCGTCGCCGACGTCAGGGCCACCTCGGAGCGAGGACCCAACGCCAAGAACCCGGCGAGTGCCACGACCAGCGCGGCGGCGGCGGCGAGGGCGGTGACGGGAAGGGACTCTCGCCGAGCGACGGCCGGAGCCCGCTCGAGGAGGGTCTGGTCGAGGGCCCGCTCGTACTCGGGGGTCGGATCGAGGTCGGGCACCCGCACGCCGGTCACGGCTGCGTCACGGAGGGCGCCCTCGAGATCGTCCCAGAAACGGGGCGTCTCGGGCGAAGGCTCGATGCAGAACCTATGAGGCACGGTGGGCTCCTGCGGTCCGGTCGGTGGTGACCTGCGGTTCCTCCAGCCACATGCGCATGCGCTTGCGCGCCCGGCTCAAGCGGAGCCGAGCGGCGTTGGGGGTGAGGTCCAGCACCATGGCAGCCTCGGAGGGGGTGAGGCCGTCGTAGGCGACCAGCTCCAGGACTTCGCGCTCTCCCTTGGGGAGCCGGTCCAGGGCCGCCTCCAGGGCGGGAGCCTGACGGGCGGCGTCGATGGAGGCGTTGACGGCGTCCTCCTCCGAGCCGTGGTAGCGGGGGTACACGTTGCCGGCTTTGACGCGGAGCCGGACCATGCCGGCCGCCTTGCGCCGCTGGCGGTAGAGCACGCGGCGGGCGATGCCGAAGAGCCAGGGGAGCGCCGTCGGCATCTCCGGTCGATAGCGCCCTGCGGCGCCCAGTGCGGTCATGAACGTCTCCGCCACGAGGTCGGCGACCTCTTCGCTGTTGTTGCACCGCCGAACGGCATAGGACGTGATGGCGCGGACGTGGCGGCGGAAGAAGACGCCGTACGCCTCTCCGTTGCCGTCGGCTGCGTCGGTGAGCAGCTCGTGGTCCGTCCGGTTCTTCACTGTCCTCGGGTCTCCGGATGTCCGCAAAGTCCGGCCCTCGGGCCTCGTTCACCCAATGTTCCACGGACGTTTCGCGTGTCACGAAGGGTACTCGGGCCACCGCGCTGAGCACCACCGGTCCGTCCAGCAGCCGACCAGCGGTTTTCTCGCGTTCTCCCGACACGCAGGAGGGTCCGGCTGATAGCGTCGGAACGGTCCCGCTCGCGTGCGCATCGAAAGGAGACCGCCGGTTGCAGGTCGCCATGTCGGTCAACGGTCGCCCGGTCACCGGCCAGGTCGAACCGCGCACGCTGCTGGTGCATTTTCTCCGCGAGGACCTGCGATTGACCGGCACCCACGTCGGGTGCGAGACCTCGTCGTGTGGAGCGTGCACGGTCATCGTCGACGGAGCGGCGGTGAAGTCGTGCGCCATGCTCGCCGTGCAGGCCGAGGGGTCCGACATCCTCACGATCGAAGGACTGGCCGACGGTGATCGGCTCCACCCGGTGCAAGAGGGCTTCTGGGAGCGCCACGGCCTGCAGTGCGGGTTCTGCACCCCGGGGATGATCATGGCCGCGGTGAGCCTGCTCGAGGAGAACGACCGGCCCTCCGAGGCGGAGATCCGCCACGGCATCGAGGGCAACCTCTGCCGGTGCACCGGCTACCACAACATCGTGAAGGCCATCGAATACGCCGCCGCCACGATGCGAGGAGAGACACCGCCGCCCGCCGAGTGGGAACAGGTGGGGGAGCCGGTGTGAGAGATCGACGAAGACCGCACCCGCCCAGCGAGAGGATTGCGACATGACGACAGCGGACACGGGAGGAGCGACATGAACGTATCGATGACGGTCAACGGGGTGGCCCGCCAGGGCGACGTCGAACCGAGGATGCTCCTGGTGGACTTCCTCCGCAACGAGCTGGGACTGACCGGCACCAACATCGGGTGTGACACCAGCCAGTGCGGGGCCTGTACGGTCCACATGGACGGGATGTCGGTCAAGTCCTGCACGGTGCTGGCCGTGCAAGCCGACGGCTCCGACCTCACCACCATCGAGGGCCTGGCGCAGAACGGCGACCTGCATCCGATGCAGCAGGCGTTCTGGGACAACCACGGCCTCCAGTGCGGCTATTGCACCCCCGGCATGATCATGGCGGCGGCCATGTTCGCCCAGGGCAATGCCGACATCAGCGACGACGAGGTCCGGCACAACCTCGAGGGCAACATGTGCCGCTGCACCGGCTACGAGAACATCGTGCGGGCCGTCAAGGCGGGAGCTGCTGCGATGGGAGGTGGATCGTGACCACGTATGTCGGCAAGTCGATGAAGCGGGTCGAGGACCCGCGCTTCATCCAGGGCCAGGGCAAATACGTCGCCAACCTGAACCGACCCGGCATGGTGCACGTCGCCGTCAAGCGGAGCCCGCTCGCCCACGCCACGATCAACGGCATCGACACGTCGGCGGCAGAGGCACTCGACGGCGTCGTGGCGGTCTTCACCGGACAGGATCTCGTCGACGGTGGGGTCGGCCCGCTGCCGTGCGGGTTCACGCCGCCGGACATCAAGACGCCGCCCCACCACGCGTTGGCGGTCGACAAGGTACGCCACGTCGGAGACGGCGTGGCCGTCGTGGTCGCCGAGAACCCGTATGTGGCGGCGGACGCCCTGGCGCTCATCGACGTGGACTACGACGAGCACGATGCCGTCATCGACGCTCGGGGTGCCATGGACGACGGGGCGCCGCTGGTGCACGACGACGTGCCACAGAACCTCAGCTTCCACTGGCCGCTCGGTGATGCGGAAGCGGCCGAGGCGGCCCTCGCCGACGCGGATCACGTGATCGATCTCGACTTCGTGAATCAGCGGCTGATCCCCAATGCGATGGAGCCGCGGGCGTGCGTCGCCGAGTGGGACGGGTTCACCGACTCGATGACCGTGTGGACCACGAGCCAGAACCCCCACACCATCCGGCTGCTGCTCGGTGCCTTCACGCTGGGGATCCCGGAGCACAAGCTGCGGGTGATCTCGCCCGATGTGGGAGGCGGGTTCGGGAGCAAGATCTTCCACTACCCGGAGGAGGTGATCGTCCCCTGGGTGGCCCGGGCCGTCAATCGGCCGGCCAAGTGGGTGTCGACCCGCATCGAGTCGTACGTGACCGATGCCCACGGTCGAGACCACGTCACCCGGGCACGGCTGGGCGTCACCAACGACGGGACCATCACGGGGTTGCATGTGACCACGTGGGCGAACATGGGGGCCTACCTCTCCACCTTCGCCCCGCTGATCCCCACCGCCCTGTACATCACGCTGTTCTCGGGGCTCTACAAGATCCCGGCGATCTTCGGCGAGTCGTACGGCACGATGACCAACACGGTGCCGGTCGACGCCTATCGAGGCGCCGGGCGGCCGGAGGCGAGCTACATGCTCGAGACGCTGGTCGATCTGGCAGCCCACAAGCTGGGCATGGACCCGATCGAGCTGCGGCGGAAGAACCTGATCCAGCCCGACGAGTTCCCCTATCAGACGCCGGTGGCGCTGGCCTACGACAGTGGCAACTACCCGGCGTTGTTCGACAAGATCGAGGAGCTGTCCGGATACCAGGCCCTGCGCGAGCAGCAGAAGGCTGCCCGGGCGGAGGGCCGCATCGTCGGCGTCGGCGTGAGCGGCTGCATCGAGGCGAGCGGGCCCGCCCCCTCGGCGGTGGCCGTGGGCCTCGGTGCGGCGATCGGCCTGTTCGAGAGCGGGGTCATCAGGGTCCATCCGACCGGCAAGGTCGTCGCCCTCACGGGTTCCCACGCTCACGGGCAGGGTCACGAGACCACGTTCGCCCAGATCGTTGCCGACCAGCTCGGCGTTCCGATGGAGGACGTCGAGGTGGTCCACGGCGACACCGACCGGACACCGTATGGCGTCGGCACGTATGGCAGCCGCAGCGCCGCCATCGGCGGCAGCGCCCTCGTCAAGAGCGCGGAGAAGATCCGCGACAAGCTCACGACGCTGGCGGCCCACCTGCTCGAGGCATCGCCCGACGACATGGTCTACGACCAGGAGACGGGCACGGTCTCGGTGAAGGGCTCGCCGGAGAGCGCCAAGTCGTTCGCCGAGCTGGCCTTCGCCGTGACGACAGCTGACAACCTGCCGGAGGGCATGGAGCCGGGACTCGAGGCGACGTCGTTCTACGACCCCGCCAACTTCACGTTCCCCTGCAGCGCCCACGTCGCCATGGTCGAGATCGACCCGGCCACCGGGGAAGTCGAGGTGCAGTCCTACGCGGCCGTCGACGACGTCGGCAACGTGATCAATCCCATGATCGTCGAGGGACAGATCGTGGGTGGCATCGCCCAGGGCGTCGGCCAGGCGCTGTGGGAGCACGCCGTGTACGACGAGAACGGACAGCTGCTGTCGGGTTCGATGATGGACTACGCCATGCCGAGAGCGGATGGGTTCCCGACCATCGAGGTGGACCGGATCGAGACGCCGTCGCCGCACAACCCCCTCGGGGTCAAGGGCGCCGGTGAGATGGGCACCATCGCCGGGACGGCGACGATCTCCAATGCCGTGCTCGACGCGCTGAACCCGCTCGGGGTCGGTTATCTGGACATGCCCCTGACGGCCGAGAAGATCCACAAGGCCATTGCCGCTGCCGGCAATGGTGGAGGTGCGTGATGTATCCCCCTGCATTCGACTACGTGCGTGCAACCTCGGTCGACGAGGCGCTGAGCCAGCTCGGCGAGGGCGGCAAGCTGCTGGCGGGGGGCCACAGCCTCCTGCCGGTGATGAAACTGCGACTCGCCGATCCGGGGCGCTTGATCGACATCGGTCGCATCGAGGGGTTGCGAGGGATCGACCGCAGTGGTGACAGCTTCACCATCGGGGCGCTGACCACCCACGCCATGGTGGCGGCCGCCGCCGACGACGGCTTCCCCGCCGCGCTGGCGGAGGCGGCCGGCATGATCGGTGACCCGCAGGTCCGCAACCGGGGGACGGTGGGCGGCAACGTCGCCCATGCCGATCCGGCCTCGGACCTGCCGACGGTGCTCCTGGCGCTCGGGGCC
>JBPEXB010000152.1:0-3921 GCA_052032125.1 Acidimicrobiia bacterium | reverse complement strand
ATCCCACGGGCGGCGACATCCGTGGCGATCAGCGCCCTGGCCTGTCCGCGGCTGAAGGCTTTGAGGGCCCGGGTCCGCTGGTTCTGCGAGCGGCCACCATGCAGGACAACGGTTGCCACCTCTCGCCGCTCGAGCTGCTTGGCAAGCCGGTCGGCGCCCCGCCGGGTCCGCGTGAACACGATCGACGAGGGCACCGACTGCAGGAGTTCGGTGGTGACGGCGACCCGATCCTCGTGGGCCGTGAGCCAGAACAGGTGCACGGCGTCGTCGATGTCGGTCTCGACCGCGGCAGCTTCGTGCCGCACGGGACGATGCTGATAGGACTCGCTGAGGACGGCGATGTCGCCGTCGAGCGTCGCGGAGAACAACAGGGTCTGGCGGTCGGCCGGAGCCTCATCGAGGATCCTGCGCACGGCGGGCAAGAAGCCCATGTCGGCCATGCGATCCGCCTCGTCGACGACGGCGACCTCGACGGCCGAGAGATCCACGACCCCCTGCTCCATCAGATCTTCGAGGCGACCAGGCGTGGCGACGAGCAGGTCGACGCCACGCCGCAGCGCCGCCTTCTGGGCGCCGTAACCGACGCCTCCGTAGACGGAGGTCACGAAGCGGCCCACCGCCTTGGCGGGCGAGGTGAGCTCGCGGTGGATCTGGTCGGCCAGCTCCCGGGTGGGTGCCAGCACCAGACCCGTCGGCCGGGCTCGCTTCGCCCTGCTGATGCGAGCGAGCAGCGGCAAGCCGAACGCCAGGGTCTTGCCAGAGCCCGTCGGTGCCTTGCCGCACACGTCGCGCCCGGCCAGGGCGTCGGGGATGGTGGCGTGCTGGATGGGGAACGGCTCGGTGATGCCGCGCCGATCGAGCACGGAGACGAGCGAGTCGGGCAGGCCGAGGTCGGCAAAGGTGGTCATGGGTTCTCCAGGTCGGGAAGGTCCTGTTCTCCTCGCGCCCAGCGCGAGATCGGAGGAAGAGGCGGTCCCAACCGTGGCGAGAAACTGAGCCGTGAGTCACCGGGGAAGCGAGGAATCGCTGGCCTCCACCCGGTGCGGTGACGCAAGGGTACTCGCTCCCGGCCCGTTACCACGATTCGCGGCACCCGAGAGCGCGAAAAACTTTGTACGCCGGGCGGACAAAGTCGGCGCCGAGTGTCTAAGGTCCCGGCAGGAGGACGGCGGATTGGGACGCTCCGACACTTCGGCCATTGCCATGGCCTCGCCGCGTTCGGCGAACTTCCGGCTCGTGTTGCGCGAGATCTGGACCATCGAGGGCGTCAACCGCGCCGAGATCGCCCGCCGCACCGGCTTGAGCCGGACCACCGTCTCCGACATCGTGAACGAGTTGATCGAGCTGGGCGTCGTCGAGGAATCGGGGGCCGGAGCCTCTCGGGGCGGACGGCGCCCCATCCTCCTGCGGCCGGTGGCCAACTCACGGGCGCTCATCGGCATCGAGGCCGGCGCCAGTCACATCGACGTGGTCGTGATGAACCTGACCGGGCAGGTCCTCGCCAGTGAACGGGTCACTCACCGCGTGACGCACGACGTCGAAGGCACCCTCGACCACATCGAGCACCTCACGAGCCGCAGCCTGGAGGGCTCGGGCCTCGACCGCGAGGCGATCCTGGGCGTCGGGCTGGCGGTGTCGTCTCCACTGGACGGCGATGACCTGCGACACGTCAGCACCATGACCATGCCTGCCTGGGATGGCATCGACGTGGTCGACGCCGTGGAGCGCCGTCTGCACATCCCCGTCCGGATGGACAACGACGCCAACCTCGGCGCAGTGGCCGAGCAGTGGTGGGGCGCCGGGCGCGGCTGTGACGACTTCACCTACATCAAGCTCGGGGTGGGCGTCGGTGCCGGCCACATCGTCGATGGGAATCTCTATCGCGGATCGGGTGGCACCGCCGGCGAGGTGGGGCACATGAACGTCGGTGGCGACGCCACCTGCCGATGTGGGCGGATCGGCTGCATGGAGACCGTGGTCGGATCGGATGCCGTCGTGGAGCGGTACGTGACGGCCACCGGCGGCGACGCATCGATCGGCATCGACGACGTCGTGTCCGCCTGTGACGAAGGCGACGTCGATGCACGCCGCGTCGTCGAGGAGGCGGGCGCCACGCTGGGCACCGCCGTGGCGCCGATCCTGAACCTGTTGAATCCCAGCACGATCATCCTGAGCGGCCCGCTGGCACAGGCCGCCGACGTGTTCCTGCCGGCGGTGGTGGCGTCGGCGGAGCGCCGTTCCTTGCCGAAGACAGTCGCCGAAGCGCGCATTATCGTCTCCGAGTTCGAGCACCTGACCGTGGCGATGGGGGCAGCCACCGGGGCGCTCGAAGTGCTCTTCGAAGGCGGTGCGGAGGCCTGGGAGACACCCTCGGTCCCGGTGGCCACGGGTGCAGCATGAGCACGGGCCGGGAGGCCCGAACGACAAGGTCTTGATGTTGCGGCGAGATCCGCCGGGACATCTCGAGTAAGAAAAAGAGGAGGAAGAGATGAAAGGACGATTCACTCGTCTGATCGCTCTCATGGGAGTCATGGCCTTGCTGGCCGCCGCATGTGGCGGCGACGGCGAGACGACGCCCGAGACGGTGACGGTGGTGGAGACATCGATCGTCACCGAGACCGTCGTCGAGACGTCGGTGGTCACAGAGACGGTCGTGGTGTCAGAGGAGAATCCGCTGGCAGGCACGACGGTCACGGTCTTCGGGCCGGAGTCGTCGGACGTCGAGGCCGGAGCCTTCCAGGCTGCGCTCGACCTGTTCGCGGCAGCCAACGGGATGACGATCACCTACACGGGTGCTCGCGACTTCTCGGATCAGATCAACGTGCAGGTGGCCGGTGGCAACCCGCCCGACATCGGGATTCTCCCGCAGCCGGGCAAGCTGGCCGACTTCGCGCGGCAGGGTGCCCTCGTGCCGCTGCCGGACGATGTGACCGCGACGGTGCAGAGCACGACGCCTGAGGGCCTCTGGTCGCTCGGCAACGTGGACGGCGTCCAGTACGGCATCCCGACCAAGGCCGACCTGAAGTCGCTGGTGTGGTACCAGCCGGCGTTGTTCGCCGAGAAGGGCTACGCGGTCCCGGAGACCTGGGACGAGCTGAAGCAGCTCACCAACGACATGATCGCCAACGGCGACACGCCGTGGTGTGTTGGCATCGACTCGGGTGGTGGAGCCACCGGTTGGCCCTTCACCGACTGGACCGAGGACCTGCTCCTCCGGTTCCACGGTGGCGAGCTGTATGACCAGTGGGTGTCCGGTGAGGTGCTGTTCAGCGACGAGCGCGTGGTCAACGTCTTCAACGAGATCCGTGATCTCTGGACCCTGCCCGGCGCCACCTACGCCGCCGGTGGGACGATCGCCACGACACTGTTCGGTGACAACGGGCCGCCCCTGGCCGATGGCACGTGCTTGATGCACCGTCAGGCGAACTTCTTCGCTGCGTTCTTCCCAGCGACGGACGCCGATGGAAACGCGACGGTCTACGGGCCGGACGGCATCGACGTGTTCTACTTCCCGCCCGTCGACCCGGCGATCCGCCCGGTCCTCGGTGGTGGTGTCTACCCGGTGGCGTTCCGTGACGCTCCCGAGGTGATGGCCGTCATGGAGTACATGGCGAGCGAGGAGTACGCCAACGCCCGTCAGCGCTTCCAGAAGCTGGCCAACGGTGGCGGCACTGCGTTGAGTGGTTTCCTCTCGCCGCACGCCAACGCCGACACGTCGCTGTGGGAGCCGCTGGAGCAGTCGTTCCTCGGCATCCTCCAGGGTGCGGAGATCTTCCGCTTCGACGGCTCTGACAACATGCCGACGCCGGTCAACGCCGAGTTCTGGCGTTCCGCGACGGCATTCGTCAACGGCGACATCGACGCCGCGACAGCAGCAGCCAACATCGACTCGAACTGGGAGTAACCGGTCCGGGTCTGACA
>JBPEXB010000151.1:0-3969 GCA_052032125.1 Acidimicrobiia bacterium | reverse complement strand
TATCGGGGCTCTCGATCGTGGATGGCGGCCCGGCCGACACGGGCGTGAGCAGGACGTCGACCTCGTCGAACACCTCGGCGAAGGTGGCGCCGATGGCCTGGGCCTCCCGCCGGGCCGAGAGGTAGTCGGTCAGCGTGACGCCCGCTCCCAGATCGAGGCGGCCGCCGACATCGTCGCCGTATTCGCCACGGCGCTCGGGGAGAAACCCGAGCACGTGGGCGTGGTAGTCGTGCGCCTCGGCCATCTGGATGGCGGCGAACACGTCTCGAATTCGCTCGGCACCGGGGAAGCTCACCTCGACCACGTCGGCCACTTCCGACAGGCGCCCGGCCACCGCGTCGAACAACCGCTGATGATCGGGTGCCAGCGGCCGGAGGTGGAGGTCCTTGCAGACGCCGAACGAGAGGCGGTTGGGCTCCAGGCCGTCGGGTTGGAGCACCTCGCGCAGCGTGGTGGGGTCGGTCGGGTCGTGGCCCGCCATGGCGACGAGCGCTGGTACGAGGTCGGCCACGTGACGAGCCAGAGGACCGGGGTGGTCGAGGCTCGGTGCCAGCGCCACGGCGCCGGTCTTGGAGATGCGACCGTAGGTCGGTTTGACCCCGGTGACACCACAGAAGGCTGCCGGGATCCGGATCGAGCCGCCGGTGTCGCTCCCGAGGGCGAGCGGGCTGAAGCCCATCGCCAGCGCCGCCGCCGATCCGCCGCTGGAGCCGCCGGGCACGCGGTCCGTCGACCACGGGTTGCGAGTCGAGCCGCGAGCCGAGTTCTGGGTGGTGATGCCCCACCCGAACTCATGTGACCGCGTGAGCCCGAGGACGATGCAACCGGCGCGGCGGAGCCGCTGCACGGCGGCCGCGTCGGCTGCCGGCACCCGGCCGGTGAGCATCGGGGCGCCGTAGGTGGTCTCGGCTTCGCCGACGTCGAACAGCTCTTTGATGACCACCGGGATGCCGTGCAGCGGACCGCGATCGACGCCGTTGGCGAGCTCCTCGGTCAGCGCGGCGGCATCGTGGCGGGCTCGTTCGGAAGTACGAGTGGTCATCGCCGAGACCTGGGGATCGAGGCGGTCGATGCGCTCGATGAGAGCGTCGGTGGCCTCGAGCGGCGAGGTCTGGCCGCTGGCGTAGCGGTCGCGGAGTGCGCCGACGCCGAGCCGCCAGACCTCGTCCATCGATCAGCTCTCGTCTTCCACCGACACGTAGCCCGCCGCTTCCAGGGATCCGGCCCCACCCAGCACCCAGTAGATCACCAGGTCTTCGTCGCCGGACACCGCTGTGTGCACCGCTCCCTTGGGGACGAACAGGATGTCGCCAGGTGCGAGGTCGAACCACTCGTCGTCGATGCGGTGCCGCCCGTTGCCCGACTGAACGATGATCGTCTCTTCGGCATGGGGGTGGTAGTGCGCTTCGTGGGTGGCGCCGCCGGCCGGGTAGACCGTCTGGCCGACGTAGGTCGACTCGGCTCCGCTGCGCTCGTCGCTCACCAGCAACTTGACTTCGAGGTGGGCGAAGGCCGTGCCGGAGAAGTCCGCGGGCGGGGTGGTCGCGGTGTTGACCAGGTATTCGGGCATGCGTACCTCCGAGGGCGGCCTCGACGGATCTTATATCATCGCGGGTTGGCGTCGTCCCGTGCTCCTGGCGTGCCGAGCACGTATCCCTCGAGTGGCTGCACGAGGATCCCACCGTCGACCACGATGAGGGCGCCGTGCACCGACTGGAAGAGGTCGCTCGCGACGACTGCCGTGGCGACCCCGATCTCGTCCGGGTCGATGAGCCGTCCCAGCGGAGTGTGGCTCACGATCGCGTCCCATTGGGCGTCGACGTCGATGCCATCCGGGGCTCCTGCGGCGAGCAGCTCGTAGGTTCCCTCGGTGTAGGAGGCCCCCGGACACACGGCGTTGACTCGGATCCCCGTCGGCCCCAGCTCCATCGCCATCGATTTCGTCAAGCCCTGCAGTCCGTGTTTCGACGTCGTGTAATGCGTCAGCCCCTCCGCCGAGCTGCCGAGCGCGTCGACGGAGGCGATGTGCACGATGACGCCACCCCGTCCTGCCATCGAGCGTGCCGCCCGCTGCGAGCACAAGAACACTCCGCGGAGGTTCACTCGCTGGATGCGGTCGAACTCCTCGACGGGCATGTCGAGGAAGAGATGGTTGGAGTACACGCCGGCGTTGTTCACCAAGATGTCGGTGGGGCCCAGTTCGGCCTCCACGGTCTCGAACGCCCGCTCGACGTCGTCGGGCTCGGTGACGTCTGCGACAACGGTGAGGATCGACGCGTTCGGGCGGGCATCGAGGATGCGCCTGCGAGCCGACGCTGCTCGCTCAGCGTCCCGGTCGAGCACCGTCACGTGGGCGCCCGCCTCGCTGAGGCGGTCGGCGATCGCAAAGCCGAAGCCCTGTCCGGCCCCTGTCACCACGGCCACCCGCCCCTTCAGCGAGATCAGCGTCGCGAGCGGACGCTTGGCGTATTCCTGATCCACGGTCGTGTCCAATGTGAGAGGCACCCCGACGGTCACGCCCGCCCGGAGCGCCGCCAACATCTTATATAATCGGGCCGACGTGGAGAGGTGGGCATGACCGACGCTGACCAGACGGCGACCGTTCCTCGAGGGAGCTTTCGGAGCGGGGAGGACCACGCCACCGCGGCGGCCGACGACTCGGTCAGGACGTCGCCGCTGACGGCGGACGAGATCCTCGAATTCTCCAACACCGGGTTCATTCGACCGGGCCGGGTGTTCACCGACGAACAGGTCGAACTGTTCCGGGCCGCCCTCGACCGGGCGAGAGCTCGTGAGCAGGAGGCCGGTCGTGAGTACGACCTCCTCGATCCCGAGCTGTGGCCAGAAGACGACAAGCCGCCGCCGGAGCCGGGCAAGTCGGTCGGCTTCTTGTTCAACCTGTGGCTCTTCGATGACGACTTCCGCCAGATCGCGTTCAACCCGACGCTGGCGCGGTGGGCGTCGCAGTTGATCGGCGCCCGACAGGTTCGCGTGCTCGAGGACAACGCCCTCTACAAAGAACCCGGCGTGGGCGGCTCGCTCTCCTGGCACCAGGACTATCCCTATTGGCCACTCGCTCAGGCCAACGCGCTGACCGCCTGGGTGGCGCTCGACGACGTGGACGCGTCCAACGGCGCGATGCGGATGGCGGCCGGCAGCCACCTGGTCGGCGAGACGCTGCCCGGCATCTTCGGCACCGGCACGACCTACATGGAGGACATGCGGGCCTCGACGGTGCGTCCGATCGAAGACCCCGAGGCGCTCGGCTGGGACGTTCGCACCATCGAGGCGGGCAAGGGCGAGGTCTCGTTCCATCACTCCCTCACCTGGCACGCCTCGCTCCCCAACACGAGCGATCGGCCGCGGCGGGCCGCCATCGTGCGGTACGTCGGCGACGGCACCATCTGGCTCGGGTCGCGTCGATACGAGTACAACTACACCGATGAGGAAGTGGGCATCGCGGTCGGAGAGCCCCTGGGCGGGCGATACTTCCCGATCGTGCCCTTCTAGGCAGAGGAAGGCACGAGCGTGACCGACGGCTACCGGATCGAGCATGGGCGGGTGCTTCCCTGCGAGGACACCACGGTCATCGACGACGGCACGGTGGTCGTCGAGGGGGAGCGCATCGCCTGGGTGGGATCCAGCGACCAGGTACCGACCCAGTACACGGCCAACGGCTACACCTCCCTCGACGCCAGCGGCAAGACGGTGATGCCGGGTCTGGTGGACGGCCACATGCACATCAGCTTCGGGCAGGCGGCGACCGAGGAGGAGCTGTCGATCTACACGCCGCCCGAGTACCGCTCGATCCGCGCCTCGATCGACGCCGAGAAGTGCCTGCTGGCGGGGGTCACCAGCTCGTGCGATCCGGGTGGGCCGTACCGGGTGGCGGTGGCCGTGCGCGACGCCATCGCCGCCGGCCTCATCCAGGGCCCTCGCATGGCCGCCGCCGGCCGTCAGATCACCAGC
>JBPEXB010000150.1:0-1553 GCA_052032125.1 Acidimicrobiia bacterium | reverse complement strand
GTGTTCGCCCTGGGGGCCGGGCCCGGAGCCGTGCGCGAGCCCCTTCCGTCTTCGGCTCGTTCCTCGCCGAATCCACCTTCCCCCGAGGGGAAGGATTCGCCGCACTCAGCGCCGGTCGTGGAAGGCGACGATCTTCTCGATGGTGGACCAGCCGCGGGTGGTGGCGCGCTGGCCGGTGGTGCGTTCGAGCACGCCTCCCGGGGCGGCGGTCTCGCCGTCTCGTTCTCGGGTCACGCTGTAGACCTCGCGGCCGTCCACACCGACGACGGCGACGAGATCTCGTCTGATCAGGTGGGGGAGCTGCCATCCCGACAGATCGGGCGGCTCGTGGAAGAAGGTGATCTCCACGCCGCGCACCTCATCCCACGGAGCACGCACGAGCATGCCGGGCCCATCCAGCGCACGCACCTCGTCGAGGGTGCGGACGAAGATCTCGATCGCTCGGCCGACGACCGCCGAGAGGCTGGCGTCGACCTGCGCGACGAGGTCGTCGAGATCTGCCTGATCGAGATCGAACGAGACGTTGCCGGTGGTGAGGTGCGAATACGGAGCACCGGCCCCCGCCTCCTCGAACGCTTCGAGCAGCACCGCCCGGTGCAGGCCCTCCCGGCCCACCATGACGGCGCGGACGAAGGCGATGTGGCGAGTGGTCATGGATCCACCGTAGGCGTTCACACATGCTCCCCCTCGGGGGGAGCTGTCCGGTAGGACTGAGGGGGCTCGCACACGATGGTGTTCCCTTGCATCGATGCGGATGAAGAAGCGCTCGGCGTGGTCGCGGCCGGCCGCCGCCACGGCCCCCTCCGACCCTCCGGGCCACCACCCCCACGGGGGAGGATGTGGACTGGCCCTTGACACCGCCCGTTCGTAACCGTACAGTTACCGTAACCTATGAGTTACCAAGCTGCTCCCATTCTCGATCTGGTCGGCGACAGCACCCGGCGGGAGATCCTCGAGATGTTGCGGGACTCGCCTCGAGCGGTGGGCGACATCGCCGGGCGCCTGCCGGTCAGCCGGCCGGCGGTCTCGAAGCACCTCCGGCTCATGCTGGAGGCCGGGCTGGTGGACGTGGAGCAGCGGGGGACGCGGCGGATCTATCGCATCCGCCCTGAGGGATTCGCCCAGATCGTCTCGTACTGGGACCAGTTCTGGACGGGCGCATTGGAACAGTTCAAGGCACACGCCGAGAGAGGAGGCTGAGATGGACACCGATCTCATGGCCGTCGAGAAGCAGATCACGGTCGAGCGATCCAAGGAGGACGCGTTCCGGATCTTCACCGAGGAGATCGGGGCCTGGTGGCCGACCGCCGGCTTCTCGATCGAGGGTGCCGATTCGGTGGCGATGCTCGAGGGTGGCCCGGACGGGCGGATCTACGAGCGCACCGCCGAGGGAACCGAGCACGAGTGGGGCACGATCCTCGAGTGGGAGTTCCCCAACGGCTTCACGGTCTCGTGGAAGCCCAACCTGGATCCCGACGCCCACCGCACGACGTGGACGGTGAGGTTCGAATCAGTCGGCGACGACGTCACCCGCGTGGAGCTCGTGCACACCG
>JBPEXB010000015.1:0-5317 GCA_052032125.1 Acidimicrobiia bacterium | reverse complement strand
AGGGGCTTGCCCCTGCACGATGTGCTCTCACTCCCAGTAGACCGTGCTTCCCTCCGTTGTGGGCGCCGGGTTGCGCAGATCGATCTGCTGGCCGTCCACGGTCAGCGACGCCTTGTTGCCGGGGCCGACGACCAGGCGGAAGCTCGGTGCGCACGCGCAGGCGGCACCCGGCTGGGCGCAGCAGACGCTGTTGGGCCCGTGCCCAGGCGTCGACTCGCCACCGAGGTTGAGCGTGCTCGACACCTTGGCCTCCACGACCGCCGTCACCCGGTCGGTGGTCGGCCACATCGCCTGGGGCACGATCATGCCGGCGTCGGCCTCGATCTTGTTGACGATGGTCCCGTTCCACAGTTTGGAGTTGAGCGCACCGTTGTCGGTGGCGGTGTCGGCCACGTTCCACGTGTCGCGCTCTCGCCCGACCTCGTGGCGGTGACCGTCGGCCTCCGCCCGGCGGAACTCCTGGTTGGGCCCGGCCGCCACGATCTTGGGTGGGATCTCGTCCGGGTCGCTGAGCGACTTGGCATCGACCCGGTGCCCGAGGTCGCCCTCGCCATGCACATGAGCCAGCGCCGCCGCCGTGATCTCGACCGGACAGGTCGGCTGATTGTTCTCGTTGGTGCACTCGGCGGTGCCCCAGACGCTCACCTTCGACTCGCAGTCGTGGGTGTACTCGTGGGTCGAGGCGCCGCACCCGTCCTCGAAGGAGACCGACACGCCCGTGCGCTGGTCGATGCGTGTGGACATCGCCATGTCGGGCTGCTCCTCGAAGGGCCGCTCCTGCCAGTAGTCCGACCACGGACCGGGTGTCGGTCCCACCGTCGGCCAGGCCGACTGGTCGCCCAGGCCGTGCATGGCGCCCTGCTCGCCGTGTGGCCAGCTGCGCACCGCGGTCTCGGTGTTGGCGTCGACGCCGGCGATGGCCGAGCCACCGTCGAAGTTCTTGGCGCGTCCCACCTCGGGAACGTCCTGGCGGACCCGCGCCGCCAGCTCGTTGGTCGACAGCAGGCTGGTGACGTCGAGCGTGTAGATGCAGCAGGCGTGGGCGCCCGCCTTCGGATGACGGACCCGGACGGGCCCGGCACCCTTGTCGATGTCGAAGGCCCAGTCGCACCCTTGGGCGTGCTGGCCGCCAGGAGGCACGAGCCCGGGGATCGGCGGCGTGCCGCCACCGTCCTCGCCGCCCGGGATCGACGGTCCGCCGAACGGGGCGAACTTGGCGATGACCAGGCCGAGGAAGACCATCGCCAGAGGCAGGATGATCGTCGTCGTCTCGTTGAGCGGCTGGGCGCAGAACTGCTGGAGCAGGATGGCGATCGTGATCGCCAGGAAGAACGCCGCGAACACTGCCCACACCGGCCGGCCCTTGAAGAACCCTCCGCCGTTGGGCTTGCGGCGTCCCGCCCAGATGAGGATGAACAGGAAGATGACCAGCAGGACGATCGTCACGATGACGATCGGGCTCTCGAAGGCGTTGCCCTCGAACTTGACCATGAACTGCGCTTCGCAGTCGACGCCGTCGGCGCTGTGGCTGGCCCGGGCGTTGTAGATGCCCTGGATCCAGTTCTTGGAGAAGCCGGCGTCCTCGACGATGGACCAGAACTCGTCCATGTTGTAGTCGCCGGAGTCGTCACGCCCGTCGAGGTCGTTGGAGCCGTCGAAGTTCGGGAAGCCCCAATCGGCCACCTCGAGCCACACCGGGCCGATCTGCACCTCGACCTTGCCGCTGAAGTTGGTGTTCTCCCCCGGAACACTCCCCTCCCACATGGCCACGTTGTCGTCGGCCTTGGGCACGATGATCGGATTGCCGGTGGTGTCGTTGTCCGGCCCGTAGGCGCCGACCGTGTCGGCGGTGAAGTCAGCCGAGCCCGTACAGCCGCCGGTCACGCCGGCGTCGGCGTCCGGTGCCGTGACGGCGAAAACCCCCAAGACCAGGGCGATCAGGCCGACCAGGGCGGCGAGCCGCCGCCACTCGTGCGTCATCGTCACGTAGAACCCTCCCCTTATTCCCTGGAAGAGAGCCTACTGGTCCTCCCGGTCGCGAACCCGGACCGTCCAGTGATCACCGTCCGGGGTGGTCAACCGGTTGGCCGACGACGGGCCCCAGGAGCCGGCGGTATACGGCTCGGCGGTGAGCCCGCTCTCCAGTACCGGCATGTAGAGGCTCCACGCCTGCTCGACCTCGTCGGCGCGCACGAACAAGGTCTGGTCGCCGGTCATCACGTCGTACAGCAACGTCTCGTAGGCCCCAGGGAGCTCGCCGAAGGCGTCCTCGTAGTCGAAGTCGAGCGGCAGCGTCTCGAGGCGCGGCCGATCCGCCGGTGCTTTGACGTCGAACAGCAGGTCGAATCCCTCGTGGGGCTGGAGGGTGATGAAGAGCACGTTGCCCTTGCGCCTCCCCCGCTCGAACCGCTTGAACAGCGCGATCGGCGGCTCCCGGAAGGTGACGGCGATCTGGGTCAGGCGACGCGGCAGGCGCTTGCCGGTGCGGAGGTAGAACGGCACCCCCTGCCAGCGCCAGTTGTCGATGTAGACCCGCAGGGCGGCATAGGTCGGAGTGGTGGAGTCGTCGGCCACGCCTTCCTCGTCCACGTACGCCGGGACCTCGTCGTCCCCGACCGTGCCGGCGGTGTACTGCCCGAGCACCACGTCTTCGCTGGGCTCGAGCGGCCGCACCGAGTGGAGCACCTTCACCTTCTCGTCGCGGATCGCCTCGGCGTCGAAGGTGGCGGGTGGCTCCATCGCCACCAGGCTCATGAGCTGGGTCAAGTGGTTCTGGACCATGTCCCGGACCGCCCCGGCCCGGTCGTAGTACCCGGCCCGGCTGCCGATCCCCAGGTCCTCGGCGACCGTGATCTGGATGTTGTCGATCCGGTCACGGTTCCAGGCCGACTCGAACAGTGCATTGGCGAACCGGAAGACGAGGAGGTTCTGGACCGTCGCCTTGCCCAGGTAATGGTCGATCCGATAGACCTGCTCCTCCTCGAAGCGCGCGTGCACCGTCTCGTTGAGGGCCTCGGCGGACTCGAGGTCGTGGCCGAAGGGTTTCTCGACGACCACGCGCAGCCAGCCGTCGCTCGACGTCAGGTCCTGCTTCTCGAGCGCCTGCAGCACGGGCTCGAAGGCCGAGGGGGGCAGCGCCAGGTAGTAGATGCGATCGCCCCGCAGCTCGTATTCCTCCTCCAGCTCGTCGATGCGCGTCCGCACCGCCGAGTAGTCCTGGGGATCGGCGCTCACCGACACGTAGTGGAGCACCCGATTGCACCACATCTCGCAGTCGACGTCGTCATGACCGACCTCGCGCAGCGCCTCGTGGGACAGCTTGCGGAACCCGTCGTCGTCGAGCTCGGAGGTCGCCACCCCCAGCACCGTGCACCGCTCGGCGAGGTCGTACTGGTCCAGCAGCTGGTAGAGCGCCGGCAGCAGCTTGCGCTGGTAGAGGTCGCCGGTCGCCCCGAAGATGACCAGCAGGTGGCGATCGACCTGGGCGGTCCCGGGAAGCGGCCCCAGCTCCATCATGTCTTCTTGATGGCGTGCCCGCCGAACTGGTTGCGCATCGCCGACAGCAGCCGGTCGGCGTATTCGATGTCGTCTCGGGAGCTGATCCGGCGGAAGAGCGAGGTGGCGATGATCGGCGCCGACACGTTGAGGTCGATCGCCTCGAAGACGGTCCAGCGCCCTTCCCCCGAGTCGGGCACGAACGGGGCGATGCCCTCCATCGAGGGGTTCTCGGCCAGGGCGTTGGAGGTCAGCTCGAGGAGCCAGGAACGGACCACGCTCCCGTGCTGCCAGATCCGGGAGACCTGGTGCAGGTCCAGGGCGAACTCCTCCTTCTCGCGCATGATGGCGAAGCCCTCGGCGTAGGCCTGCATCAGGCCGTACTCGATCCCGTTGTGCACCATCTTCACGTAGTGACCGGCGCCCGACGGGCCGCACCGGCCCCACCCGAGATCAGGCGCCGGTGCCAGGCTCTCGAAGATCGGCCGCAAGAACTCGACGGCCTCCACCTCGCCGCCGATCATCATCGAGTATCCCTCGGTCAGGCCCCAGATGCCGCCCGAGGTGCCGACGTCGACGAACTCGAGCCCGTGATCGGCGAGCGTCTGGCGGCGCCGCTGGGTGTCCTTGAAGTAGGAGTTGCCGCCGTCGATGACGATGTCGCCCCCGCCGAGACGGCCGGCCAGCTGAGCGATGGCACTGTCGACCGGATCACCGGCCGGCACCATGATCCACACGACCTTGCGGTCGGACTCGAGGAGCTCGACCAGCTCCTCCACGGATGACGCACCGACACCGCCGCGCTCGGGCATCGCCGCCACCGCCTCGGGGTTCAGGTCGAAGCCCACCACCCGGTGGCCGTCCTTCGCCAGGCGCTCGGCCATGTTGGCGCCCATGCGCCCGAGCCCGATCATGCCGATCTCCACGGATGCTCCTTCTGGAGGGGTTGGTCACCGCCCACGGGACGTTAAACGCTCGCCACCCCGACGATGGCGGCCAGCCCGGCGGCCGGCTGGTCGCCGACCGTGACCCTCAGGACCCGACGATCACGCTCGTGCAGCGCCTGGTAGTCCCCGTTCGCCTGGCCGGCGATCAGCTCGTCGAACGTGTAGTCGGTCTCCGGCACCCCGAGCCCGAGGCCGGGGTCGTCGACGATCTGGAGGAATACACCGTTGTTGGCGCCGCCCTTGTGCAACTGGCCGGTCGAATGGAGGAAGCGCGGGCCGTAGCCCAGTGTGACCGGCACCTTGAGCCGGTCGCGGAGATCGGCCTGGAACTGATCGAGCAGTGCCGCTGCCCTTCCCCGGCGCGGCAGATAGGCGTGGACGCTCACGTAGTCGCCTTGGCGCAGCTCGCCGATCCAGGCGCGCCAGGCCGCAGCGAGCGCCTCCCGGTCGGATGCGTCGACCTCCTCGACATCGGCGTCGAGACCCTCCTCCGACATCGCCTGCTCGGCGAGATCCTTGGCCACCTGCACGTCGGGCTGGTTGAACGGGTGGATGCCCAGCACGCTGCCGGCCGCGGCCACCGCCAGCTCGGCGCGGAAGAACTCGGCCCCGAGGTCGGTCAGCTCGTCGAGCACGATGCGAATGATGGGATGACCGGCGGCCTGCAGGACCTCGAGGGCGGCCGGCTGCCCGATCGGGTCGTCGCCGGCCACCATCATGTGGATGAAGACCCGGTCGTCGCCGTAGACCCGGTGCTCACCGATCGGCTCGCCGGCCACCGGGACGATGCCCTTGTTGTCCTTGCCGGTGCTCTCGGCGACCAGCTGCTCGGCCCAGGCCGGAAAGGCCGACAGTGCCGGCGAGACGACATACGT
>JBPEXB010000149.1:0-4553 GCA_052032125.1 Acidimicrobiia bacterium | reverse complement strand
ACTACCGACTACTGACTACTCGCTACTCCCTCGATTGAGCCGAAGGCTCAATCGACGGTCCACGTCCCCAGGCTGGAGAGCAGGGCGCCGAGCTCGCCGTCGCCCTTCTTCGCCCTGGCGGTCTCCACCTGGCCCTCCACGACCTCGTCGTAGACGGGGCGCACGACGTCACGGAAGATCCCGAGCGGGGTCGGTCCGTGGGGGCCGTGGGCCAGCCGCGAGATGGCATAGGCGGCCGAGGAGTCCTCGGCATGGGCGTCATGCACGATGATCTGGGAGGGATCGACCGAGCTGCGGTCGACGATGACCGCCCTGCCCTTGTCCCAGATGACGGCCTTCTCCTTGTCGGCCCCGAACACGATCGGCTCGCCGTGGACGAGGTCGATCCGGTTGGCGAAGCGCTCTTGCTTGCCGGTCAGCTCGATGAAGGCCTTGTCGTTGAAGACGTTGCAGTTCTGGTAGATCTCGATGAGCGCCGAGCCGGGATGGTCGTAGGCGGCCTGGAGCAGCTCGATGGTGTGATTGCGGTCCATGTCGAGCGTCCTGGCCACGAAGGTCGCCTCGGCTCCGAGTGCCAGGCTGACCGGGTTGAACGGGTAGTCGATCGAGCCCATCGGCGACGACTTGGTCGACTTGCCGACCTCCGACGTCGGGGAGTACTGACCCTTGGTCAGGCCGTAGATCTGGTTGTTGAACAGCAGGACCTTCACGTTGATGTTGCGCCGCATGGCGTGGATCAGGTGGTTGCCGCCGATCGACAGCATGTCGCCGTCACCGCCGACCGCCCACACCGAGAGGTCAGGGTTGGCGACGGCGATGCCGGTGGCGATGGCCGGCGCCCGGCCGTGCACCGAGTGCATGCCGAACGTGTTCATGTAGTACGGGAAACGGGCGGCACAGCCGATCCCCGAGACGAACACCACGTTCTCCTTGGGGATGTCGAGGCTGGCCATGAACGTCTGCACCGAAGCCAGGATGGTGTAGTCGCCGCACCCCGGGCACCAGCGGACTTCCTGGTCGGTCTGATAGTCGACCCTCGTGTACGTCATCGTCCCACCAACTCCATGATCTGGTGCTCGATCTCACGGGCGCCGAACGGCACGCCCTTGACCTTGTTGTAGCCCACGACCGGCTTCAGGAACTCGGCCTTCAGCATCTTCGACAACTGCCCGTTGTTCAGTTCCGGGACGAGCACCTTCTCGTAGGAGCTCAGAACCGTGGCCATGTTGGACGGGAACGGGCTCAGGTAGCGCAGGCGGGCGTGTGCCACGTTGGCTCCCGCGGTCCGGGCGTTGCCCACCCCGGCGCGGTTGGCCGAGAACGACGATCCCCAGCTGAGCACCAGCGTGTCGGCGCCGTCCGGGTCGTCGACCTCGAGGTCGGGGATGTCGTTGGCGATGTTGGCGACCTTCCACGCCCTGACGTCGGTCATCAGCTGATGGTTCTCGGGGTCGTAGGAGACGTTCCCGGTCACCTCTTCCTTCTCCAGCCCGCCGATGCGGTGCTCGAGACCCTTCATCCCCGGGATCGCCCACTGGCGCGCCATCGTCTCGTGATTGCGCAGATAGGGGAGGAACCGGTCGCCGGCGTTGGGGCCGGTGGCGAATGGAACCTCGATGGGCGGCAGGGTGGCCACGTCGGGGAGCCTCCACGGCTCCGAACCGGTGGCGATGTAGCCGTCGGAGAGCAGCATCACCGGCGTCATGTACTTGATGGCGATCCGGCACGCCTCGATGGCCACTTCGAAGGCATCCGAGGCCGAGGAGATGGCCAGCACCGGCATCGGGGACTCGCCGTGCCGGCCCCAGACCGCCTGCAGCAGATCGGACTGCTCGGGCTTGGTCGGCAGGCCGGTCGAGGGGCCGCCTCGCTGGACGTTGACGACCACCAGCGGGACCTCGGCGACCAGCGCCAGGCTGATCGTCTCGCTCTTCAAGGCGACACCCGGACCGCTGGTCCCGGTGACCGCCAGCGCCCCGGCGAAGGCGGCACCGAGCGCGGCGCCGGCGGCGGCGATCTCGTCCTCGGCCTGGAAGGTCCTGACGTCGAAGTTTCGGTGACGAGCGAGCTCGTGAAGGATGTCGGAGGCCGGCGTGATCGGGTAGCTGCCGTAGAAGAGCGGCAGCCCGGCGAGCTTGGCCGCGGCGATCAGCCCCCAGGACAACGCCGTGTTGCCGTTGACGTTGGTGTAGGTGCCGCTCGGCAGCTGGGCCGGGCGTACCTCGATCCGGCGGCTGAACGTCTCAGTGGTGATACCGAAGTTGTACCCGGCTCGCAGTGCCGCCAGGTTGGCGTTGCGGACCTCTTCCTGCCTGGCGAACTTCGACTCCACCCACTTCTCGGTGACGGACGTGTCGCGGTTGAACAGCCAGAGGATCAGACCGAGCGCCAGGAAGTTCTTGGACCGCAGCACTGCCCGTCCGCTCACCCCCGAGTCCTTGACGGCCTCCTTCGTGAGCGTCTCCATCGGCACGAGGTGCACGTCGTAGCCGGTCAGCGACCCGTCCTCGAGCGGCGATCCCTCGTACCCGGCCTTGTGGAGGTTGCGCTCGTCGAAGGCCTCGTGGTTGACGATCAGGGTGCCGCCCGGCTCCAGGTCGGCGACGTGGGCCTTGAGCGCCGCCGGGTTCATCGCCACCAGCACGTCGGGGCGGTCGCCCGGCGTCAGGATGTCCCAGTCGGCGATCTGAACCTGGAACGACGACACGCCAGGGAGCGTGCCGGCAGGGGCGCGGATCTCAGCCGGGAACACCGGCAGCGTGGCGAGATCGTTGCCGAACGCCGCCGAGGCGTCGGTGAACCGTCCGCCGGCCAGCTGCATGCCGTCTCCGGAGTCGCCGGCGAACCGGATGACCATGCGGTCCTGGACGTCGACATGGAGACCGTGGGTGGGCTCGGGGTCGGGCAGCGGGGACTCCGCCTCCGATGACGTGGCGTCCTCAGCCACAACACATCACTTCCTCTGATCGCCTGGGCAGCGACCTCATCGTGTGGTCCCGCACTCCGCCTTGGACGCAAGGGCGCCCTCCCGTCTGGAAGGGCGTGACTCCGTGTTGCGCTCGAAGCATGGGGCGGGTTCGTTCGTTGTCTCGTATGGCCTTCGCGGCCGGGTGCCAGTGTACCTGTGTCCCCGAGAATTCCGGGTCGACGCGGCGGTGGGGCTGCCACTCGGACAGCCCCACCCGGTTCTGGTCGTACGTGTTCGTCGTGCGCTGAGGAGTCGTGGTGCGCCGCTCCGGTGCGGGGACGGACACGACGACGCCCTCCGGCGGACCGATCAGGTCCCGGTGCCCCGCATGGAGCCGGTCAGCTTCCCACCGTTCCAGTCCGACAGGACACAGACGATCTCGCGGTCGTCCTGCTCCCAGGAACCTTCGGTCGGGTACAGCGCCCAGTAGCCGAGGGCCGAGTCGATGTAGGTCTGGCCGACATAGGACTCGAACTGCGCCAGGCAGCCCTCGTCGGCAGACGCCTGCACGGAGCTGATGCCCGGGAACGCACCGTCTGGCAGGTCGAACAAGTAGTACACCTCGTTGTCGTGCGGCACGTCGCACTCCACGATTGGCACGTCGGACACCTCGTCCACGGCGTCTGGATCGTTGAAACACTGGCCGACCTCGAGACTGAACACGTTGCCTGCGCCACAGGCACTGACGACCAGCGCCAGGGCGACGAGCGCGAAGGGGATGGTCCTTCTCATGACTCCTCTTTCTCCCTGTTCGGACCTGTATCGGCGCGAGGACTAGTCCGAGTGAGCATTTCTTACCAGTCCTTCACGTCGGCGGCGACTGCACGCCGACCAGCCCGTTTGCCTCAAGTGCGGCGGCGATCTCCAGCAGCAGCGCCTCCTCCCACCACGGGGCGATGAACTGCACGGACGGCGGCGGGACACCTGCCTGGAGGAGCGGGAGGGCGATGGCCGGGCACCAGAACTGATTGACCAGCGCCGTGTAGCCGCTGAGCACCGGCCGGTAGAACGTTGGTTGCCCGTCGACCACCAGATCGTCCTCGCCGATCACCTTGCGGGCGTGACCGACCGTGGGGGTGAGCATCACGTCGTGGTCGGCGAAGAGGGAGCGCGCCTCCTGGACGACGCCGGCCTGCCAGCGGCGGGCGGCGACGTGCTGGTCTGCCGTGAGCTCCATGCCCTCGGCCAGTCGCGCCTCCACGTCCTCCCCGTATGGCTTGTCGATGTCGCTGAACCACGCCCGGTGGACCGAGGCGGCCTCGACGGCCGAGAGGACGACCAGGTTGCGGTCGGGCACCAGGCGGGGTGCCTCGACGTCGACGCACTCGGCGCCCAGGTCCGTGAGCGCGCGGCGGAACGCCTCGAACGGCTCGCGGGTCTCGGCGGACGTCGGCACCGCCGCCATCCAGGCGCCCGGCACCGCCACCCGAAGCCCCTCGAGCGTCCGCGGCGGAGAGGGCGGGTCGTCGACGTCCACCGACCAGGGGTCGGCCCGATCGAGCCCCCGCATGACCTCGTAGCCGGCGGCCACGTCCGCCACCGAGGCGCCGATCGGGCCGACCGTGTCGAGCGACTCCGCCAGCGG
>JBPEXB010000148.1:0-6310 GCA_052032125.1 Acidimicrobiia bacterium | reverse complement strand
CAGCAAGGTGGTCTTGCCGGCGCCGTTGGGGCCGATGACGGCCGTCAGCTCGCCGGCATCGGCGGTCAGCGACACATCCGCCACCAGCTCGGCCGTGTCCACGGCATACGAGACCCGGTCGGCGACGACGGAGGCGTCAGGCATCGCGCCTCCTCGAGAGCATCCAGAGGAACGCCGGGCCGCCGACCGCCGAGGTGACCAGTCCCACCGGCAGCTCGATCGGCTCGATCGCCAGGCGGGCGACGAGGTCGGCAGCGGTGACCATCAGCGCTCCTCCCAGCATCGAGCCGACCAGCAGGTGCCGATGGAGGGGCCCGGTGACGCGTCGCATCAGCCACGGCACCACCAGCCCGACGAACACGATGACGCCACCCGCCCCGACGGTGGCACCGACCGCAGCGCCCACGGCGATGAGCAGCACGGTGCGGACGAGATCGACGTCGATGCCGAGGTGACGGGCGTTGGATTCACCCAACGCCAGCACGTCGAGGAGACGCGCCGCTCCCAGCATGACCATCAACGCGATCGCCGTGTAGACGACGACGGTCCAGAAGGCCCGCCAGGTCGAGCCGCTGAGGCTGCCCAGCAGCCAGAATTCGACCGGCGGGACGCGGGCCCGGTCGGCCCCGAACACGACGAACCCCACCCAGGCGCTCAGCGCCGCCCCGAGCGCCACGCCCGAGAGGATGATCCGGGTGGGATCGAGCGTGGCGCGGCTCGCCAGCCGCCGGACGGCGAAGCCGGTGAGCACTCCCGTCACGACCCCGCCGGCGATGGCACCCTGCACACCTCCCGCCGACGCTCCGATGGCCGCCCCGACGGCTGCGCCCGGTCCGATGCCCAACAGGTGCGGGTCGGCCAAATCGTTCCGCAGCAATCCCTGGAGGACCGCGCCGGTGGCGGCCAGGGTCGAGCCGATCGCCATCGCCAGCAGCACTCGGGGCAGGCGGATGGCGCCGACCACGGCGTCCGCCTGGGCGGTCGGCTCCGCTCCGATCGCCAGGCCGAGGCGGCGGGTCAGCGCCGCGGCGACGTCGCCCGCCGACAGCGAGACGGCGCCCGACACGAGCGAGAGCCACGCCACCGCCACGAGCGCCAACAGCAGCAGCGGGAGCGTGCGGCGGCGGCGCCTCGCGAAGGGGTCGTGGTCCACCGCCGGGACTGTAGGGGTTCAGCCGGCCAGGCCGGGATACAGGTCGATGATGAACTGTTGGAGCGCTTGGCCCACCCGCGGCCCCAGGTTGAAGAAGTAGGCCTCGTCGTAGGCGAGGAAGGCAGCGTTGCGTCCCGCGGGCGTCTCCGAGACGCCGGGCAACTCGAGCGCCGCCTCGACGCCGCCCAACGCCTCCAGCCCGTCCTCCAGGAGCACGATGACATCGGGCGCCGCGGCCACCAGCGCTTCGGGGGTCGCCGGTGCGGGGCCCTCGATGCCCGAGGCGACCCCGGCGTCGATGGCGCCGGCTCCCTCGATCATGGCCTGAGTGGTCATGCCCTCACCGAAGAGAAACACGATCTGGGGACCCCGAACGTAGAGGAAGGCCACGATGGGATCGTCGGCGCCGTCGGGAATGAGCCCGCGGGCCGTCTCGATCTCGGCCATGACCCGGTCGGAGAGATCGTCTCCACGTTCGGGGACCCCCAGGATCTGCGCCACCTGATCGATCTTGATCGCCACACCGTCGAGCGTCGTTTGGGTCTCGAGGATGACCACCGGGACACCGGCCGCTCTGATCTGTTCGATGGCGCCGGCCGGCGCCACCAACTCGTCGCCCAGGACCAGTGTCGGCTCGAATGCCAGCACCGACTCGGCCGCCAGGAATTGAGCGAATCCGACCGTGCGCTCCGTGGAGTTGAACTCGGCGGCTTCCGGGGGGTAGGTCGTCGTGATGTCCACCGCCACGACCTGGTCGCCGAGACCGAGCTCGAAGATGATCTCGGTCAGATCGCCGTTGAGCGACACGATTCGCGAGGTGTCGGTGATGACCGTCTCGACCCCGTCGACTCCGACGAACGAGCGCTCACCACTCGGCGCCGGCACATCCGTGGCGGAACCTCCACAGGCGGCCGCCACCAGGAGCGCGACCACGACCCACGCCGCCGGCCTTCTCACGTTGCCGCCCCCACCGCCTGGCGATCGGCCTGCACCGGATGGATCGACGTCGCCCGGTCGCTCGCCATGGCGTGATAGCCGGCCCAGATGAGCGCCAGGCCGACCAACTCGGCGACGTAGAGCACCTCGACGACCCCGGCCCGGGCGAACCCCCCGCCGATGCCGGGCAGGATCGCCCCGATCGCGATCAGCACGTTGCCGGTGACCCGTGACCGAGCACCACCCGAGCGCCGGTACCGGACCGCCGACCAGATGGCGCCGCCGACCAGGAAGACGACGGCATACAGGTTCACGAGCGGCGAGAACAGGCGCACCCACTGCCACTCCATGACTTCGCCCGAGAGCCGGTTCGGCTCGACCAGGCTCAGGTCGAGAGGCGTGGCGATGACGAAGACCGAGGCGATGGCGATGTAGGTGATCAGCAGCACCGTCAAACGGTCGGCGCGCCGCTTGCCCACCAGCAGGTACACCGTGCCCTGGGCGAGCGGGGCGCCACCCAGCAACGCGCCTGCCACATACCATGCACGGAAGACCGGCTCCTGCCACCCGATGAGGGTGGTGAGCGCCTCGGTCAGCGTGCCGGCCCCGAAGAGGATCACACCGATCATCCACCACATCACATGCCGGGCCGACGGGTTGGCCTGCCAGTGGCGCCAGAGAATCGCGGCGAAGGCAGCTGCGACGAGCGTGCTGGCGATGGGCAGGTAGTGCAGGGCGTTGCTCGACACGCAGGCCTCTCGTCGGGCGGCTCCGTGTCATGGAACCGAGTCGGAAGACCGACACCAAGTCGAGTCGAAGCCGACACCGTGTCGAACCAGATGGCCGGTCAGGAGGCGGCGGCCGGCTCCTGGTCGTCCCGCTCGGCTTCCTGCCGCTCAGCTCTCGTCTCGATCCACAGGACCAGATCTCCCGGCTGGGCGCGCTCGATGAGCGGTCGGGAGGCGTCGATGGTCCCCACCAACAGGGAACTGCCTCGTACGAGGAACAACGCCCGCCCGTCGGCCAGGCCGGCAGGGAGGTTGTTGGCCGTGAACTCGTCGGTCAGCGAGGTCTTGCGGATGGTGCCTCCGGCGGTGAAGTGCTTGCGGAGGGTGGCATGGGTCATGTCGGGTCCGAACAGCACCCGGCCGCCGATGTCGGCGACGGAGCCCTCGATCCCAGGACCGATGGGGGCGGCCGCCAGCTGGTAGCAGTCGGCGGCGCCGAACACCTCCCGGAACCGGCGGCAGGCGAGGGTGTTGACCTCGTCGTTGGCGGTGAGGGCGGCCAGGCGCCCGATCCCGGCCAGGTCGAGCTCCCACGGAAGCTCGTGCTCGATCAGGTTGCCGTAGTAGGTGGCGTGCCCGGCCATGCGGGCGCGGCGTTCGTCACGACGGTTGGTCGAGGCGAAGATCACCTTGATCCCTGACTCCGCCAGCGCCGCCCCGATCTCCCGCTCCACCACGCCGGCGCCGAGGATCAGCACCCCCTCGTTGGACTTCCCCGCCAGCCCGAGCCGTCGGGCCAGCGGACCGGCGCCGAACCCGTAGATCAGCACCGTTGCCACGATCACCGCGAAGGTGACCGGTGTCAGCAGCTCGGCACCCTCCAGCCCCGCCTCCTCCAACTCGAGGGCGAAGACCGACGCCACGGCCGCCGCCACGATGCCGCGCGGAGCCACGCCCGCCAGGAACAGCTTCTCCCGCAGGCTGAACGACGAGCCAATGGTCGAGATGGCCACCCCGATCGGACGGGCCACCAGCACCAGCACGGCCACCAGCCCGATCACGCCCACCGAGATCTCCGAGAGCTGCTCGGTCGTCAGGCGAGCGCTGAGCACGATGAACAGCACGCCGACCAGCAGGGTCTGGATGACCTCGGAGAACTGGATGATGGTCTCGGTCCTGACCCGTCGGGCATTGCCGAGGACGAGGCCGAGCACGCTGGTCGCCAGCAGGCCCGACTCCTTGGCGATCGCGTCGGAGATGCCGAAGGCGATCACGGCCGCCGTCAGCCCGACCAGCGGGATGAGTCGCTCCGGCACGAGATGGCGCTGCAGGGCGAACCCGGTCGGCACGGCGATGACCAGCCCCACGGCGATGCCGCCGAGGATGAACACCACCACCTGGCCGAGGATCTCGCCGGCCGGTCCCTCGGCGCCGAGGAAGATCAACTCGAAGGCCACCACAGCCAGCATCGCCCCGATCGGGTCGATGACGATGCTCTCCCACTTCAGGACCGATGACACGTCGCGGTTGGGCCGCACACTGGTGAGGATGGGGGCGATGACGGTCGGTCCCGACACCACCAGGATCGCCCCGACGAGGATGGCGATCTCCCGCGGCAGGCCCAGGAACGTCACGGCCGCCAGCGACCCGAGCACCCAGGTCACCGCCACCCCGACCGACACGAGCAGCCACACGACCCGCTGGTTCTGCTCCAGCTCCCGCAGGTGGAGGCTCAGTCCGCCCTCGAAGAGGATCAGACCGACCGAGATCGAGACGGCCGGAAGCAGCAGGTCGCCCGCCAGCGCGTCGGGATCGACGATACGGAGCACCGGGCCGACGATGACCCCGCCCGAGAGCAGCAGGACGATCGAAGGGATCTTGAGGCGCGCCGCAGCCCAGGTGGCCATGACGGCCACAGTGACGATGACCGTGAGCTCGAAGACCGCAGAGTCCATGAAACGAGCACGCTAGTCAGCCCGAAACCGGTGAGTGGACAGGAAGGACCATGTCCAGTTGATCACCCACTCGGGACCTCATCTTGTTACGTTTGAGGTCAACCAAGGGTGAGAGGCGGCGGCATGAAACGCACCGTGGACAGCCTGCTCGAACAGCGGGAACGGCAGATCTGGTCGATCCCGCCCACTGCGACGGTCTTCAAGGCCCTCCAGGTCCTCGCCGAGCACAACATCGGCGCCATCATCGTGATGGACGAGGACCGGCTCGTCGGCATCGTCTCCGAGCGCGACTACGCCCGCAAGGTCATCCTCGCCGAGCGTTCGTCACGCGAGACGCTGGTGCGCGAGATCATGACTCCCAACCCCTACATCGTGCAGGCCAGCCAGACGGTCGAGGACTGCATGCAGCTCATGATCGACGGCAACTTCCGTCATCTGCCGGTGCTCGAGCACGGGAAGGTGATCGGGGTCGTGTCGATCGTGGACGTGCTCCAGGCCGTGGCGCAGAACCAGGCCTCGCTCATCGTCGACCTGGAGCGCTACATCAGCGGCTGACGTCAGGCGATCTGCAGCTCCAACGGCGGATGGGCCGGCAACCGCAGCTCGAAGACCGTCCAGCCATCGTGGCGGTGGTACAGCAAGTCTCCACCCTGCAGCCTGGCCAGGGTGCGCGAGACGGCCAGTCCCAGACCCACCGAGGCGGTGGTGCCGACCGAATCGTGGCCTCGCTCGTAGGGCTCGAAGATCGACTCGACCCGATCGTCCGGCACGCCCGGCCCGTCATCCCGGATGCGCAGCACCGACATCTCGCCGTCGGACGCAACTTCCACCTCCACCCGCGCCCCGCCGTAGCGGCCGGCGTTGGTGATGAGGTTGCGGATGATCTGCCGTACCCGGATCGGATCGGCCCACGCCCGCACCTGGGGCCGGAGCTGGGAGCCGTCGATGGCGAGGTGTTCGACCTGCTCGGTCTCGCTCCACACCGACCGCACCTCGACGTCGAGCATGATCTCGTCCGGCTTCACCACGAGCGAGCCCGTGTCGGCTCTGGCACTCACCAGCAGGTCCTCGATGATGTGGGAAAGGTCCTTGCTCTGGCCGGCGATCAGCCCCAGGAACTCGTTCACCTCGGCAGTGGTGTACTCCTCGTGCTCGGTCCACAGGGCGCTGGCGAGGCCCATGATGGCGGTGAGCGGAGTGCGCAGCTCGTGGCTGACCGATGCGACGAACTCGTCCCTGGCCTTGACCTCGTGCTCGAGCTGCTCCTTGAGGTCGGTCATCACGGCCAGCGATTCACCCAGCCGGCCGTTCTCGAGCGAGACCGAGAGCTGGTCGGCCAGCGTGCCGAGCAAGGCCAGGTCACCCCGTGAGAAACGCCCCACGTCGCCGACGTGGTTGGCGACGACGAACACGCCGACGATGGCACGGTCGACGCGCAGCGGCGCCACCATGGCCTCCTCGGCGGACTGGCCGGCCACCTCGAGCGCCGGGCTGGCGACGTGCCGGGGGAACCGGCCCTGGTCGAGCCGCTCGCGCCA